>NZ_JBCDMW010000021.1:0-191932 GCF_038433155.1 Luteococcus sp. H101 | reverse complement strand
CCTTGCGGGCGATCGCGATCACGTCGTCGCGGAACTCCTGGGGATGGGGCTTGGGCATGACATACATCCTCTCACCAGGCCCTCACGGACCTGAGATGTCAGTGTCAACCAAACCCGGGGCAGTCCCAGGCGATGTCCCAGAGGGAGTGCTTTGCCAGTGGCCCACAAGCCGAAGGAGCGCTTGTCGCAGCAGTGACCCCTGACCAGTGGCTGCGGACCCGTGCCTTCGAACCACTCAGAACTGACGGGGCGCCGGGCCTGAGGATTTCCGCCGCTCCTCGTTGTGCCCTCCCGCGCGGTGCCCCGCCTCATTGCGCTGGCCCTGCAAACTCCTGTCCGTGGTGTGTCTTTCCACATAGGGCATCGAGCGCAACCCGCGCTCGAGGTGCCACTGGACGAAGGCCTGGATCAGTCCACTGCCCTCCCGCTGGCGGGGACTCTCCACGTCGCGGGTCTGTTCCCAGCTGCCGGTCAGCAGGGCCTGCAGGTAGCCGATGGTCTCGGGCCGTGGCCGGGCGGAGCCGGGCGGGCGACAGTCCACGCACACCATTCCGCCGGCCGAGGGGTTGAAGAACTGGTGCGGCCCGTCGGTGCCGCACCGGGCGCAGGCCTCCAGCGCGGGCGCATAGCCGGCCACCGCCAGCGCACGCAACAGGTAGGAGTCCAGCACCATGGTCGCGGGTCGCGGTCCGTCGGTGGTGCCCTCCCCCAACACCCGCAGGGCCCCGACCAGCAGCCGGTACTGCTGCAACGCCGGTTCGCGCTCCTCGGCCACCAGCCGGTCTGCGGTCTCCAACATCACCTGCCCGCAGCAGTAGGCGTCGTAGTCGGCCAGCAGCGGCTCGCCGAAGGCGTGCAGACTCTCGACCTGGGCAACGACGTCCAGGGCACGCCCGGTGGCGAACTGCACGTCCACATGACTGAACGGCTCCAACCGGCCGCCGAACTTGGACGACGTGCGCCGCACCCCGCGAGCCACGGCCCGCACCTTCCCGTTCTGCCGGGACAACATGGTGATGATCCGGTCCGCCTCACCCAGCTTGTGGGTGCGCAGCACGACGGCTTCATCACGGTAGGTAGGCACCCATGGATTCTGTCACGAGCCCCACGCCCCATGCCCCCGCGCAGCCACCAGTGGTGACCCGCGCCATCCCTACGCTGGACGCATGTCCAATCCATTGCCGCAGCTGGACCAGACCATCCGTCGTCTCCACCAACTGTCCGAGCCCCCCTTCGACTGGCGGGTGGCTTCGGTGAAGCAGCTGGCCAAGCGTGTTGGCGCGTCACCGCTGGGCCGCTTGCGCGTCAAGGGCGTGGAGTTTCCCGACGGCGAGCGGTTCGCCTTCAAGGCCGAGGACGGCACCGTGCAGGGTTTCGGCACCCTGATCACCGACGCGGACCTGGACCAGGCCTTCGCCGCCGCAGATGCCGCGGCCACCGAGCAGTTCGGGAATCCGGTGGGCACGGTGCGCTATGTGCCGTGCAATTGCCGTCGGGTGTGGCGGATGCCCACCGGGCATGACTTCGAACTGGTGCAGAGCCTGGGCTCGCTCTCGCTGAGCGTTGTCGCCGAGAACTTCCGTCACCAGCAGACCGCCCCTCCCACCAGTGAGCAGATCACCGACGGCTGCATCGAGATCATCGACACCGTCACCATTGCCCTGCGTGAGCTGCTGGCCAGCGAGCCCGAGACCTGGCGGCTGTGCCGCCTGCTGAACGCGGTCGAACCGGTGTGTCTGGTGCCGGAGATGCCGGTGCTGGTGGAATTCGACCGTCGCGAGGCCCCCTTCGTGGTCTCAGCCATCCGCTCCGACCTCTCGGACGCGCGATTCGAGATGCTCTCCCTCAACCCCTTCATCGCCGAGGACTGGCCAGAACGCGACCTCGATTCGCTCTTCGACGAGCTGGTCTGTGTCCTGGAGGAGACCTATGGTGAATGCCTCGACGATCACGGCGACGAGCGGGTCTGGCTGATCAACGACTGGACTGTTCACATGTTCTTGGAGGATGAGTGGGTGCGGATGCGCCTGGAACCCCCGTCGCAGCAGCCGGCCGAGCAAGTCTCGGATGAGCTGTTCACCCAGCCCGCCGAGGCGACGCCCGAGGTGCAGGCCGCGGTGGAAACGGCCAGCAGGATCCTCGACGGCGAGTACGACTTCACCGTCGAGAACATCGACGCCCTCGCCCGCCTCCTTCGGATGCCGACGGACAGCCAGATCGACCCGATGGACCGCAACGAGGGGAACGACGTTGTCCTCCCCAACCCCCTGGGCGCCTTCCAATGGGCACTGGAGGGCAACGCCGACGACGAGTCCCGGTTCAACCACCTGCGCGTGGCCTTCGACCCCGGCCAGACGGGGCCCGAGGACTTCGAGCGGGTAAAGGGTTGGTTCGAACAGGCCTGGACCCCCGCCCACGAGGAGGAGGACGGCTGGGCCGCGTGGTACCACTCACACGGCACCGCGGAACTCAAGGCCATGGAGGACTACCTGTTGTTCACCATCGCGCCCGACTGATGAATCGCAGGTGACCGACAGGGCTGAGCCGTCACCTGTTGGTCATCATGCCGACGGCGAACAGCTCTGGTCTTGATCCAACGTCCCGGGTGAGGATCGTCACATGAGCCTCAAGAAGACCGCAGCAGGAGCAGCCGCCGCCACCCTGGCGGCGCTCGCCGCCCAGGACATGATCCAGACCAAGCATGCGCTCCGACGCAACTTCCCGATCATTGCCCGCGCTCGCTACGGGTTGGAGGCGATCGGGCCGGAGCTTCGCCAGTACATCGTCACCGGCAATGACGAGGAGCGCCCGTTCAGCCGGGACCAGCGTCGCTGGGTCTACGCCTCCTCCAAGGGGCAGAACAACTACTTCGGCTTCGGCACGGACAACGACGTCGAGAACTCCTCCTACCCCATCGTCAAGCACCGCACCTTCGCCGACGTCGTGCCCGCCTCCCCGCTGCACCTGGACCCGAGCCGCCCGGTGCCCTGCGCCAAGGTGATGGGCGGCCCCCGCGGGCGACGCAAGGCCTTCCGCCCCAACTCGGTGGTCAACGTCTCCGCGATGAGCTTCGGTTCGCTCAGCCCGCAGGCCATCCAGGCCATCAACAAGGGCGCCAGGCTGGCGCGCTTCATGCACAACACCGGCGAGGGCGGCCTGTCCGACCACCACCGTCAGGGCGGTGACCTGATGCTGCAGATCGGCACCGGCTACTTCGGCTGCCGCGACGCCGAGGGCAATTTCGACCTGGAGAAGCTGGTGGGCGTCGTGGAGTCCGCCCCGGTGCGCTGCATCGAGATCAAGCTCAGCCAGGGCGCCAAGCCCGGCCTGGGCGGTCACCTGCCCGGCGCCAAGGTGAACGCGGAGATCGCCCGGATCCGTGGCGTCCAGGAGGGCAAGGATGTGGTGAGCCCGTCGCGGCACACCGCCTTCCGCAGCATCGACGAGCTGCTGGACTTCGTGGAGCGCGTGGCCGAGCGGACGGGCCTGCCGGTGGGCATCAAGTCCGCCGTCGGTGACCTGGACTTCTGGCGGGAACTGGCCGAGAAGATGGCCGACGGCACCCGCGGGGTGGACTTCATCACCATCGACGGCGGTGAGGGCGGCACCGGCGCGGCACCGCTGGTCTTCTCCGACAGCGTCGCCTACCCCTTCCGGGTGGGTTTCACCGAGGTCTACCGGATCTTCGCCGAGCGGGGACTGACCGACCGCGTGGTGTGGATCGGCTCCGGCAAGCTGGGCCTGCCGGACAACGCGATCGTCGCCTTCGCCCTGGGCGCGGACATGGTGCACGTCGCCCGGGAGGCCATGCTGGCCATCGGCTGCATCCAGGCCCAGAAGTGCCACACCGACGAGTGCCCCACCGGCGTCGCCACCCAGAACAAGTGGTTGGCACACGGCCTGGAGCCGCAGGGCAAGGCAGAACGCCTGGCCCGCTATGTCCAGACCCTGCGGCGGGACCTGCTGAAGGTCTCCGAGGCGGCCGGCGTCGACCACCCGGCGCTGCTGGGCCCGCACGACGTCGACATCCTGCACGGCACCACCGGGCACCAGGGCCTGGCCGAGATCTACGGCTACCGGGAGGGCTGGGGCATGCCCGGCGAGCAGATCCGCGACGAGATCACCCGGATCATGCGGGCACAGGACGAGCAGCCCGGCACCGACGAGGTGGTCCAGCACGAGGCCGTCGACAACTCCGCCCACACCGAGGCGTCGGGATAGGACTGCCGGTACGGCACGACGGGGCGGCCCCGGTGTGGGGCCGCCCCGTCGGCGCGTCTGGCGTCAGGAACTCAGCCAAGAACCAGGCGCTGGCCCACCTTGAGCATGTTCGGGTTGTGCAGGGTGCCGCGGTTCAGCTGGTACAGCTTCTGCCAGGTGGTGCCGTGCTTGCGGGCGATCTTGGACAGGGTGTCGCCCGAGCGAACCACATGGCTGCCGTGCGCGCTGGCCCGCCCGGCCGGGCTCTTCACCGTCTTGGCCTTGGTGGTCTTGGCCTTGACGGTCTTGGCCTTGGTGGCGGGCTTCGTGGCCTTCACGGAGCTGGTCACCGAGCCGCCCACCACGCGCTCGCCGAAGTTCCCGTGGCAGGTGCCGGTGTAGACCCGGCCGGCCTGCACGGCGTAGCCGGGGCGGGGATTGACGATCACCTTGTGGTTGCCGGTGATGGCCATCGCGCACCGGTTGGCACCGCTGGCGCTGCCGCCCTGGCCGTCGATCCACAGGTCCAGCCACGCCGAGGCGCCCGCCGGAGGATTGTGCATCTGGTTGCCGCCGATGTCCTCGGCAATGAAGTAGCGGCGCATGTTCGGCACGTAGAAGCGGGTGCCGGCCGGGAAGCGCCCGGTGGCCGTCGCCAGGGTGATCGGGTTCTGGTAGGTCCCGGTGCCGCCGGCCGACGAGTGGATCACCGGGTGGGCGATCTCGGCGGAGCCCACGGGGGTGTTGTCGAACCACGTGTAGCCGGTGGTGTAGGCGGTGATGACCCGCTCGGAGCCACCGGCGTGGGCGACGTCGGCGCCGGCCAGGCCCACCAGCGGCGCGGTGGCCACGCCGGCCAGCAACGGCATGGCCAGCTTGGTGTACTTCTTCATGGATCCTCCAGATCGAAACCGGCACCCGACGTGCACGGCCGAGGGAAACACTAGCCCTTTCCTGAGAATCATCCCGGGCCGCACCTCAGGCTCTTCTCAGACTGGACCCTCGCTGCCGGATCCTCTCGGGCGGGCAGCCACGGCGCTAGGCTCAGTGGGTGCCCACCACATCCAAGTTCCCCGTCAAGCGCAGCCCCTCGCCGCACCCGTCGGGTGCCAGGCCGCCACAGATCGAGCGCAAGGCACTGCCCCAGCACGTCGCCATCGTGATGGACGGCAATGGCCGCTGGGCCAAGCAGCGCGGGCTGAAGCGCACCGACGGCCATGCCCGCGGTGAGGCCAGCCTGTTCGACGTGATCGAGGGCGCCATCGAGCTGGGGATCCCCTACCTGTCCGCCTATGCCTTCAGCACGGAGAACTGGAAGCGCTCCCCCGACGAGGTGCGCTGGCTGATGGGCTTCAACCGGGACGTGATCCACCGGCGTCGGGACAATTTCGACGAACTGGGCGTGCGGGTGCGCTGGGCCGGCCGGGTGCCGCGGCTGTGGAAGAGCGTGATCAAGGAGCTCAAGGCGGCCGAGGAGCAGAGCAAGGACAACACCACCCTGACGCTGCAGTTCTGTTGCAACTACGGTGGCCAGGCCGAGATTGCCGACGGGGTGCGGGAGATCGCCCGGCTGGCCCGCGACGGCAAGCTGGACCCCGACCGGATCACCGAACGCACCATCAGCCAGCACCTGTACTGCCCGGAGATCCCGCCGGTGGACCTGTTCGTCCGCTCGTCGGGCGAGCAGCGCACCAGCAATTTCCTGCTGTGGCAGTCGGCCTATGCGGAGATGGTCTTCCTGGACCAGTTGTGGCCGGACTTCGACCGTCGGGACCTGTGGCAGGCCGTCGAGCTGTACGTGAACCGGGACCGCCGCTTCGGTGGCGCCATCCCGAACGAGGTCACCGCGCAGCAGGGCTGATCACGAGTCCAGGACGACGGCCGCGACCCCACCACAACGACAACGGCCGCCGCGGTGGACCCCACCACGGCGGCCGAGCCTGTCGAGGCCTTGTCACATGCGGTTCACGGCACTCACGACGCCCTGCAGGGAGGCGGTCATGATGTCGGGGTCAATTCCGACGCCCCAGACGATGTGGGCGTCGTCCTCGGAACCCACCTCGCACTCGACGTAGGCGGCGGCCTGGGCGTCGCCACCCGCGGTCAGCGCGTGCTCGGTGTAGTCCAGCACCCGCAGGTCGATACCCAGGTTGCCCAGCGCGTCGACGAAGGCCGAGACCGGGCCATTGCCCTCACCGGTGATGGTCTGTTCCTTGCCCTGCCAGGTGACCTGCGCGGTGATGGTGTGCACCCCGGCCTGGCTGGCGGTGGAGGTCTCCCCCAGCTTCAGCGGCTGGTCACGCAGCAGGTACTCCGCGGAGAAGATCTCCCACAGCTGCGCCGAGTTCACCTCGCCACCTTCCGTGTCGGTGTGCTGCTGCACCACCCGGCTGAACTCCATCTGGAGCCGGCGCGGCAGGTCCAGCTTGTGGTCGGTCTTCATCAGGTAGGCCATGCCGCCCTTGCCGGACTGGCTGTTGACCCGGATCACGGCCTCGTAGCTGCGGCCGACGTCGTGCGGATCGATCGGCAGGTAGGGAGCCTCCCAGGCGATCTCGTGGATGTTCTTGCCCAGCTCCTGGGCGGCCTTCTCCAGGTACTCCAGCCCCTTCTTGATGGCGTCCTGGTGGCTGCCGGAGAAGGCGGTGTAGACCAGGTCACCGGCGTAGGGGTGGCGCGGGTGCACCGGCAGGCCGGTGCAGTACTCCACGGTGCGGCGGATCTCGTCGATGTTGCCGAAGTCGATCTGCGGGTCGATCCCCTGGCTGAACAGGTTCAGGCCCAGGGTGACCAGGTCAACATTGCCAGTGCGCTCGCCGTGGCCGAACAGGCAGCCCTCCACCCGGTCCGCGCCGGCCATCATGCCCAGCTCGGTGGCCGCGACGGCGGTGCCGCGGTCATTGTGCGGGTGCAGACTGATGGCGACGTGCTCCCGGTTGCGGATGTTGCGTCCGAAGTACTCGATCTGGTCGGCGTAGGTGTTGGGGGTGCTCATCTCCACCGTCGCGGGCAGGTTGAAGATGATCTCGCGGCCCTCGCTGGGCTGCCACACGTCGGCCACCGCATTGCAGACCTCCACGGCGAAGTCGGTGGGCGTCTGGGTGAAGATCTCCGGGCTGTACTGGTAGCCGAACTCCACGTCGCCCAGGTTGGCCTCTGCGTGCTTGAGCACCATCTCGGTGCCGCGGGTGGCCAGGGCGATGCACTCGGCCTCGCTCACCTTGAAGACCACCCGACGGAAGAGCTCCGCGGTGGCGTTGTACATGTGGATGTTGGCCCGCTTGGCGCCCACCAGGCTCTGCGCGGTCCGCTCGATCAGGTCCTCCCGGGCCTGGGTCAGCACGGAGATCTGCACGTCATCGGGGATGGCGTCGTCGGTGATCAGGCTACGGACGAAGTCGAAGTCCGTCTGGGAGGCCGACGGGAAGCCGACCTCGATCTCCTTGTAGCCCATCTTCACCAGCAGGTCGAACATCTTGCGCTTGCGGGCTGGGGTCATCGGGTCGATCAGGGCCTGGTTGCCGTCACGCAGGTCGGTGGACAGCCAGCGCGGGGCCTGCGTGATCTTCTGGGTGGGCCAGGTGCGGTCCGGCACGTCGACGGGCTCAAAGGCGGTGTAGCGGCCGAACGGCATCGGGCTGGGCTGCTGGACGGGGATGCCCTGCTGCGGGCGGGTTCCGAACTGGTTCTGGGTGGTCATGCGAATGCTCCTCTGGCTTTGGAGGGTGGGTGCCATGGCGTGACAGGGCTCCGCAGCGAGGATGCCGTGGCCGGTGTCCTACCGGGCCTCGCTGCGGCAGATCAGGAGCAGTCGCGCCCGCGGGGGCAGGCTGTGCTTCACCAACGCCATGGACGGCACTCTAGCCACAACCCCTGCCGACGCGTGGGATTTCTGTCCGGATTGCGGACTGGGGGTCACCCCTTGAGGAAGTTGCGCACCCGCACCGCCACCGGCTCGGGCAGCCCGTCGAAGAACTCGTCCAGGTCATGCACCAGGCGGGACCCGGCGCCGGACCAGTCGCTGGCAATCACCTCGTCGCCCACCACCCGGTGTCGATTGGTCAGCTGCTCGTCGACGTAGAGCCCCACCTCGTCGCCCTCGTGCACCAGCACGGCGGGGTGCAGGCTGCCGCCCTGCTCCTCCAGCAGGGTGAAGGGCAGCTCCGCGTCACCGGTCTGAAGCAGGTGGCGGACCAGCAGGTATTCCGCGAAGCTCGGCACCGCGTCGGCCGGGTCGCTGGGCTCGTGGTCCCGCTCCACGAAGTGCTGCTCGTCGTGCCAGACATAATGCCGCCAGTGACGGGGATTCTCGTCGTCCAGCTCAATCCGGCACTCGACGTGGTACAGCCCGTCGGATTGGGTGAAGCAGACCAGCGTGGACAGGCTGGTGGGCTGGATCCGGCGCACGATGGCGCCGGTCTTGATGCCGCCGGAATTGTGGAAGGTCTCGGTCACGACGTCGTGGCTCATGCCGCGATCCTGCCACAGCCACGCCCCCTGCGCGAGAGCTTGCGGAAGCCCAGTTCAGAAGCCCAGCCGGTTGAGGTACTTGGGGTCGCGCTGCCAGTCCTTGAGCACCTTGACCTTGAGGTCCAGGTGCACCGGGGTGCCCAGCAGCGCGCTGATCTGCTGGCGGGCGCGGGTGCCCACCTCCTTGAGGTGTTCCCCCTTGTGGCCGATCATGATGCCCTTCTGGGAGTCCCGCTCCACGATCATGGAGGCGAAGACGTCCAGCAGCGGCCGGTCCTCCGGGCGGCCCTCGCGCAGCCCCATCTCGTCGATCTCGACGGTGATGGAGTGCGGCAGCTCGTCGCGCACCCCCTCCAGCGCGGCTTCCCGGATCAGTTCCTTGACCAGGGTCTCGGTGGGCTCGTCGGTGACCTCGCCGTCGGGGTAGAAGGCCGGGCCGTAGGGCAGCAGCTTCACCAGCTCGTCGGCCACCACGTCGGTCTGCTCGCCGCTGACCGCCGAGCACGGGATGATCTGTTCCCAGCGGATGCCCAGCTTGTCCTCCAGCGCCTGGATGTCCAGCAGGTGCTGGCGCAGCCGGTCGCCGGAGACCAGGTCGGTCTTGGTGGCCAGGGCCACCAGCTGGGGCTTCTTGGGCAGCTTGGCAATCTCGGTCACCAGGAAGGTGTCGCCGGGGCCGATCGGCTGGTTCGACGGCAGGCAGACGCCGATCACGTCCACCTCCGTCCAGGTCTCCCGGACCAGGTCATTGAGCCGCTGGCCCAGCAGGGTGCGCGGCTTGTGCAGGCCGGGGGTGTCAATCAGCACCAGCTGCGCGTCGGGCCGGTCCACGATCCCGCGGATCGAGTGCCGGGTGGTCTGCGGCTTGGAGCTGGTGATGGCGATCTTGGAGCCCACCAGGGCATTGGTCAGGGTGGACTTGCCGGCATTGGGCCGGCCGACGAAGCAGGCGAAGCCGGACCGGAAGGTCTTGTCCCCGGTCCAGTCGATGTCGGTCTCCGGGTCGAAGTCGTCGCTCATCAGCTCGTCGAGGGTGGGCATCCGGCCGGAGGCGGCCTTGCCGGTGGTGGGGTCGATGGGCTCAGGCATGGTCGTCCTCGGTGTCCTCGTCGGTGCTGGTGTCGCTCGGTTCGATCCGGTGCACCAGGCAGGTGTCGATCTGGTGGCGTCGGCCGGACGCCTTCTCGGCCTCGATCCGCAGGCCCTCCCACTCCACGACGCTGCCGGGGATGGGCACCACGTTGAGCTGCTTGGCCATCATCCCACCGACGGTGCTGACGTCCTCGTCGTCCAGCTCCAGGCCGAACAGGTCACCCAGCTCGTCGATCGGCAGCCGGGCGGAGATCCGGAAGACGCCGGGCTCGATCTCTTCGGTGTGGGTGGGTTCCGCGTCGTACTCGTCGACGATCTCCCCGACGATCTCCTCCAGCACGTCCTCGATGGAGCACAGGCCGGCGGTGCCGCCGAACTCGTCGACCACGATCACGACGTGGTTGCGTTCCTTCTGCATCTCCCGCATCAGCTCATTGGCCGGCTTGGAGTCCGGGCAGAAGTGCGCGGGGCGCATCAGCTGGCCGACGGTCTCGTGCTTCTCCGCCTCCGGGTTGTCATAGCTGCGCTTGACCATGTCCTTCAGGTAGACCATGCCGAGGATGTCGTCCAGGCCCTCCCCCACGACGGGGATCCGGCTGAAGCCACTGCGCAGCGCCAGCGACAGGCCCTGCCGCAGCGTCTTGTCGGACTGGATGAAGACCATGTCCGGACGCGGCACCATCACCTCGCGGACGATGGTGTCGCCCAGCTCGAAGACGGAGTGGATCATCTTGCTCTCGCCCTGGTCGATCACGTCGGAGGCCTCGGCCTGGTCCACCAGGTCACGCAGCTCGGCCTCGGAGCTGAACGGCCCGTCGGCAAATCCGCGGCCGGGGGTCAGGGCATTGCCGATCAGGATCATCAGCTGCGGCAGGGGGCCCAGCAGCGTGGTCAGCAGGGAGACCGGACCGCCGGAACGCAGCGCGATGGTCTCGGAGCGCTGCCGGCCGATGGTCAGCGGCGCGACCCCCCACAGGATGTAGCTGACCAGGATCATCGGGCCGGCCGCGGCCAGCAGCCGCATCCCGGTGCCCCGGACGTGGGCGAAGGTGAGCTGGCAGACCAGCACCACCGCCACCAACTCCAGGATGGTGCGCACCAGCAGGGTGGAGTTCACATAGGGCGCCGGATCCTCCGCCATGGTCTGCAGCCGGGCGGCGCCGGGGCGCTCCTCCTCGACGAGCTTCTCGGCCCGGGCCCGGCTGATCTGGGTCAGCGCGGCCTCGGCCATCGCCAGCAGGAAGGCCAGCAGGGTGCAGGCCAGGGCAATACCAATTTCGATCCAGTTGTTCTGGGTCACAGGGGCGGATCACTCTCGTCTCTCACGGGGAATGCCCGCGATTCTACCGCGAGCCTGCCCGTGGTCACCTCTCAGGCGCCCTTGTGCGCCTGCCAGGCGGCGATGATCTTGTCGTTCAGGCCGAACATCACGGCCTTCTCCTCCGGCTCGGCATGGTCATGGCCCAGCAGGTGCAGCAGGCCGTGGATGAGCAGGTATTCGGCCTCCTCGTCGGGCCGACGGCCGTTCTCGGCGGCCTGCCGTTCGGTGACGGCGGGGCACAGCACGATGTCACCCAGCAGGCCCTGCGGCGCGTCCTCGTCGTCATCCTCGGGGGCGCGCAGCTCGTCCATCGGGAAGCTGAGCACGTCGGTGGGGCCGGGCAGGTCCATGAAGCGCAGGTGGTAGTTCTCCATGGTGGGCTCGTCCACCAGCAGGATCGACAGGTCGCTCTGCGGATGGATCCGCAGCTGCTCCAGCGCAAAACCGGCCAGCCGGATCAGGCCCTGCTCGTCGGCACTGTGCCCGGACTCGTTGTTCAGATCGATCATCGCTGGTGTCCTCCATGCTCCCGGGCCCGCCGCTCCGCCCGGTTGGGCTGGCGGTCAAAGGCCTGCTGCACCGCGTCGGTGCTCTCGTACTGGTCATAGGCAGCGACGATCCGCCCCACCAGCTTGTGCCGCACCACGTCGCGGCTGGTCAGATTGCAGAAGGCGATGTCCTTGACCCCGTCCAGGATCTGCTGCACCCCACGCAGGCCCGAAGGCTGGCCGTTGGGCAGGTCCACCTGGGTGATGTCACCGGTCACCACGATCTTGGAGTTGAAGCCCAGCCGGGTGAGGAACATCTTCATCTGTTCCATCGACGTGTTCTGCGCCTCGTCCAGGATGATGAAGGCGTCGTTCAGGGTGCGGCCGCGCATGTAGGCCAGCGGCGCCACCTCGATGGTGCCGGCGGTCAGCAGCTTCGGCACCGCGGCGGCGTCCATCATGTCGTGCAGCGCGTCGTAGAGCGGGCGCAGGTAGGGGTCGATCTTGTCGTTCAGGGTGCCGGGCAGGAAGCCGAGCCGCTCCCCCGCCTCGATCGCCGGGCGGGTGAGGATGATCCGGTTGATCTGCTGAGCGTTGAGCGCCTGCACGGCCTTGGCGACGGCCAGGTAGGTCTTGCCGGTGCCGGCCGGCCCGATCCCGAAGGTGATGGTGTTGGCGTCGATCGCATCCACATAGCGCTTCTGGTTGAGCGTCTTGGCGCGGATGGACTTGCCGCGGTTGGACAGGATGTTGTGGGTCAGCACCTCGGCCGGGCTGACGTCCTCGCTGGACAGTTCCATCCCGACGATCCGCTCGACGGTCTCCCTGGTCAGGCCCTGTCCGGTGCGCAGAATGGTGATCATCTCTGTGAACACATCGGCGGCCAGCTGGATGTCGGCGGCGGCGCCGGTCAGCATCACCTCGCTGCCCCGGACCAGGATGTCGGCGTCCAGCTCCTCCTCCAGCACGCGCAGGAACTCGTCGCGCGGGCCCAGCACGTTGATCATCGGGATGGACGCGGGCACGGTGAGCCGACGGGTGGCGCTCTGCCGGGAGATCTCGTGCGAGTCACGGGGGGCAAGGTTGGGGCTGGTCAGGATTCCTCCAAGGCTGGTGCCGCCGGGCGACGGCACCCAAAGTCTAGGCGAGGCCCCGTAGCGCCCGGCAACCAGATTCCCCGACCGTTCGCGCCCGTCGTGGGTGGTTGATCCGACGATCCCCAACTTCCCGAGCCAGCGTGCAACCCCGACCGACATGAATGACCCCATCCATGACACGACTCAACAGCTGAACTATGACAGCCGACCGACCCCGAGGACAGACCGACCGAGTATTTGTCTGCGAGAGCTTGCTCACAGTTGACATGCCGGCCGGCTCCGCCACCGGTCCCGCTCCCGCCCCCGGACACAGGTTCTTCGGCCCCAACCTCCTCCCGAGGTGAAAACTGTCGGTGCTGGCTCCTAGTCTGGGAACATTCCCGGACGACGACGTCCCGGGTCCGCCACACACCGCAGGAGTTGTCATGGCTGAACGTACCGAGCTGTCCGCCCTTGTTGATCCCGCCATCGCGCTGGCCGAGCGGTGGGCCCGCGCCACCGAGGAGGGCCAGACTGCCAGTGAGGCCGCCACCACCGGGCAGCTCGCCGCCCTGCTGCAGGACGCCGCGGGGCTGGACCTGGCGATGCGCTTCGTGGACCGGGTGGCCCGGCCCGAGGATGTCCGGGTGGCCGCCCGGGAGCTCAGCCGAATCTCCGCTGCCGACGCCGCGGGCTTCCTGGGCCGCACCGACCGCGGTCTGCTGGGCGCCGGCTCCCTGGCCGCCCGGGTCTCCCCGCAACTGGTGGTGCCGGTGGCCCGCAAGCGGCTGCGCCAGCTGGTCGGCCACCTGGTGGTGGACGCGCAGGACCCGGCGCTGGCCAAGCACCTGGCCGCCTCCCGCGCCGACGGCTTCCGGCTCAACATCAACCTGCTGGGCGAATTGGTGCTGGGTGAGGCCGAGGCCCAGTCCCGAGCCGACCGCACCCTGGCGCTGCTGCAGCGGCCCGACGTCGACTACGTCTCCATCAAGGTCAGCTCCCTGGTCAGCCAGATCAGCACCTGGGACCTGGAGGGCACCGTCGAACGTTGCCTGGAGAGGCTCCGCCCGCTCTACCGCGCCGCCCTGGCCAAGAGCCCGCACGCCTTCGTCAACCTGGACATGGAGGAATACCGGGACCTGGACCTCACCGTCGCCGTCTTCAAGCGGCTGCTCAGTGAGCCCGAGTTCGCGCCGCTGGAGGCCGGGATCGTGCTGCAGGCCTACCTGCCCGACACGCTGGCCGCGCTGGAAGACCTGATCGGCTTCGCCAAGCAGCGGGTCGCGGCCGGTGGGGCGCCGGTCAAGGTGCGGCTGGTCAAGGGCGCCAACCTGGCGATGGAGGCCGTCGAGGCCGAGCTGCACGGCTGGCAGCTGGCGCCCTACGGGGACAAGCCGCAGGTGGATGCCAACTACCTCACCCTGGTGGAGCGTGCCCTGCGCGACGACGCGGCGGGCGCCCTGCGGATCGGGGTGGCCAGCCACAACCTGTACGACGTGGCCTTCGCCCACCTGCTGGCCGAATCCCGCGGCGCCACCGAGCGCATGGACGTGGAGATGCTGCAGGGCATGAGCCCCTCCCAGGCCCGGGCGGTCCGCGACACCGTCGGCACCGTGATCCTGTACACCCCCGCGGTTGCCCCCAGGGACTTCGACGTCGCCGTCGGCTACCTGGTGCGACGCCTGGAGGAGAATGCCGCGCCGCAGAACTTCCTGCACGCCTTCTTTGCCAAGGATCCCGCCGCCATGCCCGATCAGGAGCAGCGCTTCCGGGACTCGGTGGCGGCCATGGACAGCAATCCGGTGGGGCCGCGCCGCAGCCCCGAGCCCGCGGCCATCCCCGACGAGTTCGGCAACACCCCGGACACCGATCCGGCGCTGGCGCCCAACCGGGACTGGGCCCGACAGGCCGTCGACTCCCCGCTGCCGGAACACAGCAGCCAGTGGTTGGACAGCACCGAGGCGGTGGACCGGGTGGTGGCCACGGCCCTCGCCGCCCAGCCCGCCTGGGCGGCCCGGCCGGTGGCCGAACGGGCCGCCGTGCTGCGCAACGCCGCCCGGGCACTGCAGGCCCGACGCGGGGAACTGTTGACGGTGATGACCCAGGAGGCGGGCAAGACCGTGGCCGAGGCTGATCCCGAGATCAGCGAGGCCGTCGACTTTGCCCGCTACTACGCCCGCTGCGCGGAGGAGTTGGAGACCGGGCTGATGGCCGACGGCGCCCGGTTCACCCCCGACCGGCTGGTGCTGGTCACTCCCCCCTGGAACTTCCCGGTGGCCATCCCGATCGGTGGGGTGCTGGCCGCCCTGGCCGCCGGCAGCGCCGTGGTGATCAAGCCCGCCCCGCAGACCCCGCTGTGCGTCCAGGTGGCCGCCGAGGCGCTGTGGGAGGCGGGCGTGCCGCGCGAACTCTTCCAGCTGGTCCGCACCGGGGAGGATGAGGTGGGCCAGGCCCTGATCAGCCATCCCGACGTGGACACCGTGCTGCTCACCGGGGCCACCGCCACCGCCGAGCTGTTCAGCGGCTGGCGCCAGACCCACCCGCGCGGGCCGCGGGTCTACGGCGAGACGTCGGGCAAGAACGCACTGGTGATCACGCCCAGCGCCGACTATGACCTGGCGGTCTCCGACCTGGTGAAGTCGGCCTTCGGGCATGCCGGGCAGAAGTGCTCCGCCGCGTCGCTGGGCATCCTGGTGGGGTCCGCGGGCGACTCGAAGCGGCTGCGCACCCAGCTGGTGGACGCCGTGAAGTCGCTGCGGGTGGGCTGGCCGCAGGACCTGGGCACCGGCATGGGGCCGCTGATCGAACCGCCGTCGGACAAGCTGCGACGAGCTCTGACCACGCTGGAACCCGGCGAGACCTGGCTGGTGGAGCCCCGCCAGCTGGACGACGAGGGCCGGCTGTGGAGCCCCGGGGTCAAGGACGGGGTGAAGCCGGGCAGCTTCTTCCACCTGACGGAGGTCTTCGGGCCGGTGCTGGGGCTGATGCACGCCAAGGACCTGGACCAGGCGCTCGACTGGCAGAACGGCACCGGCTTCGGACTGACCGGCGGCATCCACAGCCTGGACGAGGCCGAGGTGGCGCGCTGGCTGGAGCGGGTGGCGGTGGGCAATGCCTACGTCAACCGCCACATCACCGGCGCCATCGTGCAGCGGCAGAGCTTCGGCGGTTGGAAGGGCTCCGGGGTGGGCCCCGGCGCCAAGGCGGGTGGCCCCAACTACGTCGCGCAGCTGGGGTGTTGGCAGGAGGCTGGCCTCCCGCAGTTCCGCATCGCCCCTTCCCCGGAGGTCACCCGGGAGCTGGAGGCGCTGGTGGCCGCCCTGGGCCTGGCCGCCGACGAGCGGGCTTGGCTGCAGGTGGCCATCGGCAGCGACGCCGCCTGCTGGGCCGCGGAATTTGCCACCGGGCACGACGCCAGCGGCCTACTCAGCGAACGCAACGAGTTCCGCTACCGACCCCTCCCCCAGGTCTGGCTCCGGCTGCAGGCTGATGGCCGGCCGGCCGATCTGGCCCGGACGCTGCTGGCGGCGCGCCTGGTGGGGCTGCCGGTGCAGGTCAGCGTCGACGCCGGCTTCCCGTTGGCCGGTCGGCTGGCGGGGCACCCGGTGGTCCACGAGGATGCCGCCGCGTTCGGCGCCCGGATCCAGGCTCAGAGCGGGGATGCGGCTGAGGATGTCCGAGTGCGGGTGATTGGTCGGCCCGACGGTCTGCAGATCACCTCACCCGAGGTGGCGCTGCTCACCGGCCCGGTGCTGGCCAACGGCCGCCGGGAACTGCTCTGCCTGCTGCGCGAGCAGGCCATCAGCCACACCCTGCACCGCTTCGGTCACCTGCCCGGCACCACCAGCCGGTAGCCCATGCCCCGAACGGTCTCGATCCGGCTGGCGCCGATCTTGCCGCGCAGGGACCGCACCAGCACGTCGACCACATTGGAGCTGGGGTCGAAGTCCATTTCCCAGACCATCCCGAGCAGTTGCTCCCGGCTGAGCACCTGCCCGGGATGGTTCAGGAAGACTTCCAGCAACCGGTACTCCCGGGAGGTGAGGTCGCAGGGCTCCCCATCGTCCACCCGGGCGCGGCGGGTCAGCAGGTCCAACCGGATGCCGCCCGCGGCCAGCTCGGCGCTCGGGCCGGCCCGGTGGGCGGGTTCTGCCAGCCTCAGCCGCACCCGGGCCAGGAGTTCGGCAAACTGGAAGGGCTTGGTGACGTAGTCATTGGCGCCGCCCTCCAGGCCGTGCACCGTGTCGGTCACCGAGTCCCGCGCAGTGAGGATCACCACCGGGAGTGTGCTGCCCTTGGCCCGCAGCTGACGCAGCACCTCGAAGCCGTCCATCCCGGGCAACCCCAGGTCCAGAATCATCAGGTCGAATCCGCCACTGCTGGCCAGCACCAGCGCCGTCGGACCGTCGCCGGTGCTGGCGGTCTGGTAGCCCGCGGCCCGCAGCCCCTTCTCCACGAAGGCGGCGATGCTGGCGGTGTCCTCGGCAATCAGGATGGTGCTCATGCCTGCTCCGTTCGGTCGGGGTCGACGGGGATGACCAGGGTGAAGGTGGCGCCCTGGCCGGGTGGGCTGTCCACCTGCACCCGGCCGTGGTGCGCCTCGGCGATCGCCTTGACGATCGGCAGGCCCAGACCGGCGCCGGCGTGCCGGGATCCATCCGCCGGGGTGCCGTGGGCGAAGCGTTCGAAGATGCGTTCTCGGTCCGGCGGCGCGACCCCCGGGCCGCTGTCGGTGATCGCGATCTGCAGCAACCGGCCCTGCTCATCGTCGACGAAACGACTCATCAGGCTGATCACGTCCCCCTCCCGAGTGTGTTGGACCGCGTTGTGCGCCAGCTGCAGCACGGCCTGGGTGATCCGCTGGGCATCCAGCACGGCCTGGCCCTCCGCCACGTGGCGCAGCTGCCAGCGTCGGTTCGCCAGCGCCTGGACCTTGGCGTCCAGGTCCAGGGTGAGCTGGGCGATGTCCACCGGCTCGGTCAACTGCACGAAGTCCGGCCGGTCGGCCTTGGCCAGGGCCAGCAGGTCGGTGACTATCCGGGCCATCCGGTCCAGCTCCTGGGTGACCAGCGCGATGGTCTGCCGGCGCTCGGCCGGATCATCCCCCATCAACTCCAGGTGACCGCGAATCACCGTGATCGGCGTGCGCAGCTCATGCCCGGCATCATCCACGAAGCGCTGTTCGGCCTCGAAGGCGTCCTCCAGCCGGTCCAGCATCTGGTTGAAGGTGGCGGCCAGCCCGGAGATGTCGTCCCGGCCACCCACCGGGATCCGACGGGTGAGGTCCCGCTCCGTGATCTCGGCAGCGGCCTGACGCACCAGCCGCACTGGCCGCAGGATCTGGCCCGCCACCAGCCAGCTCACCAAGCCGGCCAAGGCCAACGACAGCAGCGAGACCAGGGCGAGGGTCCGGACCGCCTCATGCGCCCGCTGCTCCGGCACCCTGGTGAAGACGCCCACCACCAGGGCATCGGGGGAACCCTGGGCGGTGGACACCACCGAGCGACCCCATCTGAGCTCCCCGACGGGTGTCTGGTGCACCCCCGAACTGGCGCGGGACAGCTCGGCAATCAACTCCGGATCCTGGGCCAACTCGTACTCCCCCGGCGTGGGCGCCAGTGGCCCCCGCACCTCGAGGCTGGTGGCGTCGGCACCCAACCAGCCGACGATCAGCTCGTGGGAACCGGCCTGCTGCCGGCTGAGGTAGACCTCGAACAACCGCTTGGTGCTGGCAAAGGGCTTGCCCGTTTCCGGGTCCACCCCCTCCTCCACGAAGCTGGTGAACTCCTTCAACTCCTGGGAGACATCCCGGTTGGCCAGCTCGGCCACCTGGCCGATCAGCAGGCTGCGCACCACGATCACCACGATTGACAGCGCGAGGGCCAAGGTGGCCAGCATCCAACCGACGATCCGCCACCGGCCGGACCGGCCGGATCCCTCAATCGTCATCGTCGTCCTGGTCGTCGTCGGCTTCGTCGCGGTCATCATCTGCGCCACGGTCGTCATCGTCGTCCCCACCCTGCCAGACCGGCGGCGGCTGTGCCTGGGTTCTGGTGCGCACCGGAGCCGGAACCCGGGTGGTCTGGCGGGTGGTGGTCCGAGTGACGGGCTGGCCGGTGGATTGTGCCGTGGCGGCCGCCGTTGCCTTCGCCCGGGCCGCAGCCTCGGCCCTGGCCTTCGCGGCAGCCCTGGACTTGGCGGCGGCATCCGCCTTCGCCCTGGCCGCTGCAGAGGCCCTCGCCTGGGCCCTGACCCGCGCTTCCACGGAGCGGCTCGCGGCCGCGGAGGCGGCGGAGGCGGAGGCGGCACTGGCCGGGTCAGTCGACGTGCTGGCGGAGGCTCGGCCTGATGAGGACGACGGGGTGGGCAACTGCACCAGATCCTGTTCCACCTGGGGGCCACCCGGCCGTTGCACCAGGGCCTGGGCCAGCAGCACCAGCACCAGACCGACGCCGAGCACCCCCGCCAGGTAGCGCCATCTGTTGGTCATCACGCATGCACTCCTTCGGTACTGTCCCGGGCCGGAACCCGGTTGTGGTTCGCGGGCAGGCAGGGCTGAGCGGGGTCCGCATCCAGGTCCCACACCCGGTGGCCGGGGACCAGTTCCCCAGCCCGGTCGCTGATGAGCAGCGTCACGCCCCGACGGCGACGGATCCCGTCGGCCAACAGCTGCCGACCCTCGGGATCCAACGGCTGGTCAATCCCGTCCAGCACCATCAGCGCGGGTTCGGCATACCAGGCCCGCGCCAGCTGGAGCCGGGCGCGCTCTTCCAGGTTGAGCGGCTCGCCGCCTCGCCGCAGCGTGGTCCGCTCCCCCTTGTCCAGGCCGGCCACCAGATCTGCCAGGCCGACCTCACGCAACACCGGCTCCACCGGCTGGTCACTGTTCGGCGCGCGATAGCGCACCACTCGAGCCACGGTGCCGCGTTCCACCGGCAACCCGGGCGCGGCATAGGACACCAGCCCGCGACGCTCCACCGGGGTGAGCCGGGTGAGGTCGGCCCCGGCGACCTGGAGCCAGGCGGCGGGGGTCATCTCGGGATGGGTCAACGCGTCCACCAGCGCGCGCAGGCGAGCGGGATCGGCACTGCGGGGCACCACCACCTCGCCCGGCATCGCCACCAGTTCAGGCACCGTCCGTCCCGCCAACCACAGGTCGGCCAGATGGATGGTCCCGCCGTCCTCCCGCACGGTCCGGTTCCGGTTGCGCCGCTGGTGGCGTCGCTCCGCGGCGCGGTGATCGCGGGACCGCTGCACCTCTGGACCGAGAATCCCTCGTGCCACCAGGAAGGACTGTCGGTACTCGCTCACCCGGCCCAGGTCACTGACCGGCGTCGCCAACATTCCGACGATGATGAAGGCGGCGGCGATCGTGGCGGCATCCACCCCGGCGATCGCACCGGCGGCACCCACCACCACCATCGCGATGGTGGCGATGCTGGCGGCGGCCCCCCGCAGCCAGCCGGACAACACCGCCCGGGATACGGCTCGGTCCGCCACCTGGCGGCTGTCCTGGGCCAGCCTTCGCACCTCGCGCTCCACACCGCCGGCCAACCGGATGGAGGCACCCGCCTGCACGGTGTCGGCAATCACCCCGGCCAGCGTGCCCCGTTTGCGACGCAGGGCCGCGGCGCGTCGCCGCAGTGCCGGAGCGACGAGGGCGAGCATCGCCCCCAGCAGGCCCACCGGCACGGCCACCGCCACCGCCAACAGCGGCGAGAGCAGCGCCAGGGCCACCAGCGAGCCGAGCAACATCGGCACCCCCACCAGCAGCGGCACGATGCCCAGCACCACCCAGTTGCGCACCGAGGTGAGGTCATTGGTGGTCCGCGCGATGGTCACCCCCACCGATGGTCCGCGGCCGGTCAGGGCGGCCCGCACCAGGTGCATCCGGATCTCGTGCACATAGTCCTGGCCCAGCTGTTCCCCCAGGACGCGTTCCAGCACCCGCAGGCCGCCCAGGGCGCTGGCCACGCTCACCAGCAGCAGCGCGAGCCACAACTGGTGGGGACGGTGGGCCACGGTCAGCAGCCGCGGGGTGAAGAGCGCCGTGACGGTGGCGGCAGCGGCCTGGCCGAGGCCGGACAGGGTGAGCCCCACCAGCAGCAGCCGACGCCGGCCCCGCCACAACCGGGGAAGCATGGTCACGCCCGGGCGCGCGTGCCCAGCACCTCGCGCGCCGTCTCCGGGATGGTGAGGTCAAAGGTGGGCACCAGGCTGACCGGCAGAACGGCGTCGGCCTCCCGGGTGGCCAGCGGCGAGGCCGTGACCACGCCACTGACCGCAGCCACCCGCAGACCATGTTCCGCCAGCAGGTCGACGCCCTTCGTGGCACCCAGCGCGTCGCCGGCGGCGAAGACCAGGGTGTCGATCCAGGCCTGCACCTCGGGGTCGGCGATCAGCCGGGAGGTCTCGCCCTGGTAGATCCCGTCGGCAATCTCCAGCACCACCACGTCGGTGTCGGCGTGGGACAGCGCCGCCATCACCGAGAGCACCAGGGCCTTCAGCTCGTCGTAGCCCAGACGGTAGGTGGAGCCATGGCCGAAGTCGGTGAAGTCCAGCACGGTTGACGCCCCGGCATCGACGAACATCCGCGGATCACCGCCAGCACCGGTGCCGGTGGCCTTGCCGGCGGCGACGCTCAGCCCCGCGGCGGTCAGCCCGTTGATCAGGCAGGCCAGGGTGGTGGACTTGCCCGAGTTCATCGAGGTGCCGAGCACCGTCACCAGCCGTGGCCGCTCACCGGGGCGACGCTGGGGCGAGCTCTGCGCCCGGTGCGGCGCCAAACCGGTCAGGTTCAGCACCTCGCCGTCCCGGGCCACCAGCCCCAGCGGCTGGATCACCGTGGCGGCATCGATGCTGGCGTGCTGGGCGGTCACCCGGCCGGCCAGCCCCCCGGCGGCCACCAGGTTGGTCTGCTCGAGGCTGGTGGGCACCTCGGCCTCGAACTGGTCCGGGGCGTAGCGGTGCCCATAGGCCACCACGATCTCGTCGCCGGGGAAGAGCAGCTGACGCCGGCTCTGCGGGCTCTCCAGCCGGGTGTGCTTGCCGATCTCCACCACCCGCGCCAGCACCAGATCACCGGCGCGGGGCACCACATCGCTGCCGCTGACCAGCTCATGGCCGTCGGCATCATGCTGCACCTGCTCCGCGAAGAAGCGGGTGGTGTAGGCCATCTTGGCCCGCTGCAGCCGGGTCCGCGGCAGCGGGCTGGAGACCCTGGCCGCCGACGGCTGGGCCGGATTGAACGGCGTGAGCTCCGGCACCGTGGGGGTGGTCTCGGTGACCGGGAGCTTGCGGGAGTTGCTGGCGGCGATGAAGGTGGCGGTCATGCGGGGACTCCGTTTCGTGGACGCTGTCGTGCTGACGTCCCCGACGTTAGGCAGCCGGTGTGACCCGATCATGAGGCCAAGATGACAGCTTCCTCATCGTGGCCCGCGGCCCCTTTCCCCATCTGGCCGGCTATCCCGCGGCGAACCGGTCGGTGGCCTTGACCAGCTCCGAGGTGATGTTGGGTTCGAAGGCCGAATGCCCGGCCAGCACCATGTGCAGGTCCGCCTCCGGCCAGGCCGTCGCCAGGTCATGCGCGGTCCGGGCCGGGCAGCACATGTCATAGCGACCCTGCACGATCACGCAGGGGATGTGCCGGATCCGGTCCACCTCCTCGATCAGCTGGCCGTCGCGCATGAAACCGCCGTTGACGAAGTAGTGGTTCTCGATCCGGGCGAACGTGAGCTGCTCCCGGTGGTAGGCCGCCATGTTGTCCTGGCTGAAGTCGTGCCCCGCCTCGGCCAGCGGCGCGCAGAAGCCCTCCCAGTGGTGGGGGAAGACGTGGCTGGCGCCGTCGTTGTAGTACCAGTCCAGCTCGCTGCGACGCAGGGTGAAGATGCCGCGCAGCACCAGCTCGGTCACCCGGCCGGGATGGGTCTCGGCATAGGCCAGCGCCAGGGTGCTGCCCCAGGAGCCACCGAAGACCAGCCACCGCTCGATCCCCAGGTGCTCGCGCAACCGCTCCAGGTCGGCCACCAGGTGCCAGGTGGTGTTGCAGGTCAGGTCAGCGCCGTCGGCGGCATTGGGCTCCGACTGGCCGCAATTGCGCTGGTCCAGACAGATGATCCGGTAGCGCTCCGGGTTGAAGAAGCGCCGCCGGTTGGTGCCGCCACCGCCCCCGGGTCCGCCGTGCAGGAAGACCGCGGGCTTGCCGTCGGGTTTGCCGGACTGCTCGTAGTAGATCCGGTTGCCGTCCCCGACGTCGAGCATGCCCGCGTCATAGGCTTCGATCTCCGGGTAGAGCTCGCGTTCGGGGCTGATCTGGGCGCCGGTGACGACGTCGATGCTGGGCTGCACGGTCACTCGTCCTCGTCGTCGACGTCCTCGGTGGGATCGATCACGTGCACCGCGGCCTCCTCGGCGGGGGCGGCACCGCCGTCGATCCCGACCTCCTGCGCGACGGCCTCGCTCTCATGGTCGGAGTAGACGCCGCCGTTGCCGACGTCGACCAGCCGGCCGGCCCGCTTGGAACCCACCTCGCGCTTCTCGCCGTCGGGATTCCACTTCTCCACCGGCTTGTCGGGGTCCGGGTCCGGAACCTCCTGCTTCATCCGCTGCTCGATGGTCTCGCCCTCGCGCATCTCGGTCACCGTGTTGCCGTAGCCCTGCGCGGGAGACCAGTTCTCGGGCGTGGTGTAGCCCTCGTCGAGCACATCGTCGACACCGCGGTCGACGAGCGTGTCGTCGGCCTGCAACTGGTCCAGTTGCTCCGACTCGTCCGGGATCTCAACATCGTCTGCCATGGCTCGATCATGGCACTGATTCGATCTCCTGTCAGGCAGTCACACCCCTAGTAGGAGTGCATTTCGCGACTCTTTTCAGGGCTTGCCCCAGCGGGTAGGATGACGCCACGGCGGTTGTGGGCGCAGTCACTCCGGCCGCCCTGTGGGCGTAATTTCCTGCCCTCGCCCATGCCCGATGCTCACCGGCCGTAGCTGGGCTCCACCCGCTTCAGGTACTTGATGATCTGCAGGGTGATCGGCACCACGCAGACCTCCACCAGGCACTTGTAGACGTAGCCGGTGACCGTGTAGTTGCCCAGCTCGGCCAGGCTGATGGTGCCGGCGAAGGCGATGGTGCAGAAGATCAGGGTGTCAACCAGCTCACCAACCAGGGTGGACCCGATCAGGCGGGCCGCCACATTGCTCTCCCCGGCGCGGGCCTTCAGCCGCACCACCACCAGGGAGTTCAGCAGGTTTCCGGCAAGGTAGCCGGCCAGCCCCGCAACGGTGATCCGGGTGACCGGCGACAGCACCCCGTCCCAGGCCTCGAAACCGGGCACCGGGTGGGTGAGGGAGACGATCCGGTAGGTGACCGCGGCCAGGAAGGTGAGCGCGAACCCGGTCCAGATGGCCCGCTTCGCGCGTCGCCAGCCGTAGACCTCGGTCATGATGTCGCCCACCACATAGCTGAGCGGGAACAGGAAGGCGCCACCGTCGAAGATCAGCGGCCCACCGCCGTAGAACCAGTCACTGAAGAACGGGATCCGGGGCCCCTCGAACAGCTTGGTGGCCGTCACCCCGGAGATCAGCAACAGGCCGACGAAGACGGCCATCACGATGTCGTAGTAGCTGCGCGGCACCTCAGCATAGGAAGCCGCGCCGCGAGGCTCCGGGGTTTCGGGAGCCTGGGTCTCAGGACGCTGGGTCTCGGGGGTGCTGGTCACGGCGCACCATCCAACCACGCCGATCCCTCACTGGGTGAATCTGCCGGCACCTCTGGCTGGGTCGGTCAGCCGCTGCAGGCTGCGGGCAAACTCGGCGAAGACCGCGTCGGGATCGTTGTCCACCACCACCCGGGCGGTCGGCTGTCTCCCCCAGATCCCCCGGTCGTCGCGCACCGTGGTGCCGCGCAACAGCTCGGAGTCCGCCTCGACGTCCACCACGCTGGGCAGCAGCCGGGCCTCCGCGTGCCCCGCCGCCACCTGCGCGGCGAACAGGTCGTGCAGGTGCGCCACATAGCCCTGCTCGTAGTCGTGGTGGAACTCGAAGTAGAAGCGCAGCGCGTCGGCCAGCAGGTCCAGCGCCGGGTGGCCGGTCTTCGCCTCCGGCTCGCTGACCCGCAGCCGGTCCAGGTCATAGTGCACGGGGCGCGCGCCACAGCGCGCCAACAAGGCGTCCAGCAGGCCCGGGGTGTATTCCACCCGCTCGGTCATCTCCGTCGCGCACAGAATGGGCAGCTGCTCGTCGGGTCGGCCCTCGAAGGCGGCCAGCACCCGCTTGGCGGCGTCCGGGTCACACCAGGTGTTCCACTCCGCCGTCGGGGTGGTGTTTCCCAGGTGCCAGAAGCAGCCGCCCATGATCACGATCCGGCGGGCCAGCTCCGGCAGCTCCGGGAATGCCGCCAGGGCTATCGCCAGATTGGTCATGGGACCGGTGACCAGCAACGTGACCTCACCGGGATGGGCCAGCAGATGGTCCCGCCACAGCGTCAACCAGGGTCGGTGGGAGAGCCGGTCCGAATGATCGGTGAGGTGCGCGTAGCCAATCCCGCCCGGGCCGTGGGTCTCCGGGGTGGTGACCAGCGGGCGCACCAACGGCGACGGGCTGCCGACGGCCACCTCCACCTCGGGCAGGCCCGCCACGTCCAGCACCGCCAGTGAGTTCAGCGCCGACTGCTGGGCGGTGGTGTTCCCACTGCTGGTGGTGACGGCCAGCAGCTCCACATCCTCACACCCGGCCAGGTAGAGCAGGGCGCAGGCGTCGTCGATCCCGGTGTCCACATCCGCGATGATCTTCACCCCGCCAGTCTTGCAGCACGCCGCGCCCCTCAACACAATGGCGGGATGAAACTGCGCACCCCACGGCTGTCGCTGGAGCCGGTCACCCTGGACGACGTCGACGACTGGCATGACCTGGACCAGCAGCCCGGGGTGCTGGACTTCCTCCCCGGCGATCCGCGCAGCCGGGACCAGGTGGCGGACTCCATCCGCCGGGCGACGGTGATCAGTCAACTGCACCATGACTACGGCTTCTTCACCGCCCGGTTGGTTGACGACGGGTGCTTCGTCGGCTGGTTCCACCTGCGTCCCGGACCCGACGGGGACATCTTCAATCCGGAGCTGGGCTACCGGCTGCGGCCGGAGCGCTGGGGCCAGGGCCTGGCGACCGAGGGCTCCCGAGCCCTGGTCGATGCGGCCTTCAACGGCCTGGGCGCCGCCAGCGTCGTTGCCGAGACCCTGCGGGAAAACCTGTCTTCCCGACGGGTGATGATCAAGCTGGGCATGACCCTGACCGGCGACGGCGCGGACGAGGTGGTGCGCTACCGGATCAGGATGACCGACTGGCTGGACGCCCACATCGATGTCCGCACCCTGTTGCACGGCCTGCAGGCCACCGCGGTGAAGCAGGCGGACCGGGACCAACTGGACCGGCTGCGATCCGTCGGGATGGCGATGGCCCGGGCCGAACGCGACGGCCACCGGGCGTCGGACGACTTCCTGGCCGCCCTGGCCGGGCAATTTGGTGTGGAGTTTCCGGGTCAATAGGCCACCCCACCGGTTCGTCGGCGCGGCCTCCTCGCTAGCCTGTGGTCACAGCAGCCGTGAACGGCGCCACCGACCCCGGGAGAACATGATGATGGCCACCACCTCCACCAGTCAGGACACTGCCGTCAAGCACCCCAAGCGGGTCCTGCCCTGGCTACCGATCTGTCTGATGCTAGCCGGCATCGTGGTGATGGCCATCACCAGCTTCCTGCACCTGATCAAGCACGAGCCGCCGATCTGGCTGATGGCGATGCCCCCGCTGGCTGGCTTCGTCGGCGCCGCGATGATGCTCAATGACCGGCGCTTCGCGTGGGAGAACCGGCTGGTCTGGGCCGCGGGCCTCGTCTTCGCCGGGCTGGCCGCCGTCGCGCTGGCCGGCGTGCTGATCCTGCACGTCCTGCCGCTGCACTGAGCCGCGGGTCACTCCCCCAGTCCGAAGCCGCCCTCCTTGCCCTTGCCATTGCCCTTGTCCGAGTCCTTGAGGAATTGCTCGAACTCGGCGGCCAGGTCATCGCCGGTGGGCAGCTCGGACTCGTCCACCTCCGGCCGCGGCTGAGGGCCGTTCAGCTCGCGGCCAGCAGTGGCCTGGTCATAGGCAGCCTCCATCTGGCCGATCGCCTCGGCATTCTCCGGGTTCTGCGCCACCAGGGCGTCGATCTCCCGCAGGTACTCGTCGGCGGCGCTGCGCAGGTCCGGTACGGCCAATGCCAGCTCCGCCGCCTCGGCCGCGGAATCCAGCAGGCGCACCGAACCGGCCGGGAACTCGGCGCCGGCCAGGTAGTGCGGCACGTGCACGGAGAAGCCGACGGTGCGGATATGGGTCTCGGGCAGCCGCACCTCCAGCAGTGCCTCCACCGAGCTGGGCAGCTGGATCTTGTCGTGCATCGACGCATAACCGGCAATCAACGACTGATCCACCGAGTGCGCCGTCAGACCCACCGGCCGGGTGTGCGGGGCCCCCCACGGAATCCCGTGCAGGCCCACGGCCAGCGTCGATCCCAGCTCCCCCAGCAGGATGGCGACGGCGGCGCAGAAGCGCTCCCACTGGTAGTCCGGTTCGGGTCCGGTGAACAGCAGGAAGTCCTTGCCGGCGTCATCGGTGACCACCCGCACCACCAGCTCCATCGGCTGGTAGTCGGTGTAGTGGTCCTTGTCGAAGGTGATCACGGGGCGACGCGAGCGATGGTCCACCAGCTGGTCCACGTCGAAACGCGCGATGATCCGGCTGGGGCGGTTGTCCACCAGGTGCTGGGCGGCCAACTGGGCCGCCTGCCCGGCGTCCATGAAACCGGAGAGCGCGATCAGCGCCGGGGCGCCATAGCTGGGCGCCCCGGACAGTTCGTAGAGCTCCCGCGGGTCCTTCATCACACCATCTCCATTGCAAACGTGGGTCTTGCAGCCATCAATGTTGCAGCTGGTCAGTTGCCCTCTCAACGCCGGAGGCGGCGTTGACATTCCCGTAGAAACGGCCCAGGAAGTCCTCCCGGTGGGCCGCGAAGTCCCCGTCGTCCATGGACCGACGGATGCTGTCCACCAGCCGCACCGTGAAGCGCTCATTGTGGATGGTGGCCAGGGTCGAGGCCAGCATCTCCTTGGCCTTGAACAGGTGGTGCAGGTAGGCCCGGGTGTAGTGCTGGCAGGTGTAGCAGTCACAGCCATCCTCCAGCGGCTCGAGGGAGCGCCGGTTGCGGGCGGTGGTCAGGTTGTAGCGGCCGTCGGCGGTGTAGATGGCCGCATTGCGGGCCACCCGCGACGGGTTGACGCAGTCGAAGGTGTCCGCCCCGGCGGCCACGGCGGCGAAGAAGTCATCCGGCTCACTGATCCCCAGCAGGTGTCGCGGCTTGTCGAAGGGGAGTTCCTCGCTCATCCAGCGGCAGATGGCGCCCAGATTCTCCTTCTCCAGCGCCCCGCCGTAGCCAAAGCCGTCGAAGCGCTGCCCGTCGACCTCCATCCCACCCAGGTCCCGGCAGGCCTTGCGCCGCAGGTCCTCGTACTGGGCGCCCTGGATCACCCCGAACAGTGCCTGGTAGGGCTTGTCCGCACGCTCATCGGTCAGCCGCTTGTGCTCGGCCAGGCAGCGTTCCGCCCAGCGACGGGTGCGCTCCAGCGCCTCCTCCTGGTAGCCGCGGGAATTGTGCAGGTGGGTCAGCTCGTCGAAGGCGAACATGATGTCGGCGCCCAGCTGGTGCTGCACCCGCATGCTCACCTCGGGGGTGAACCGGTGCTTCGTGCCATCCAGATGGCTCTTGAAGGTCACCCCGTCGTCGTCGACGTGCGCCAACCGCTCCTTGCCGGCGGCCACCGCGTGATCTGCTTCGGCGCGCTTGGCGTCCATCTCGATCACCTTCTTGAAGCCGGCGCCCAGGCTCATCACCTGGAAACCGCCCGAGTCGGTCACGGTGGGCCCGGGCCAGTTCATGAAACGGCCCAGACCGCCCGCCTCGTCGACGAGGTCGCTGCCCGGCTGCAGGTAGAGGTGGTAGGCATTGGCCAGCACCGCCTGGGCGCCCAGCTCCTTGATGGCCTCCGGTAGGACGGCCTTGACGGTGGCCTTGGTGCCGACGGCGATGAAGGCCGGTGTCTGGATGTCGCCGTGCGGGGTGTGGATGGTGCCGGTGCGGCCGATCCCGTTGTCCAGCACGGTGCGCGGGGTGAAGGAGAAGTCAGTCACGGAACCCCTCGACAGGCTCGGGGACCGGGGCCGGGTTGCGCTCCGGGGTGGGGACGTCGGCCGAGCTGGTCGAGGCCACTGCTCCCGCCAGCAATTGCAGTTGAGCCAGGGCCACCACACCGGCGGTGGAGGTGCGCAGCACCCCGTCGCTGACCAGCACGGCGCGGGCACCGGCAGCCTCGAAGGCGGCCAGCTCGTCGGGGCTGATGCCACCCTCCGGGCCGATGATGAACAACACCTCGAACCCCTCGACCGGCTCGGGGACCGGAGCAGGGCTCGGCTCGGAGTCGACCACGGCGGCCGAGCCTGTCGAGGCCCCGGGCAGCGCCACCTCGCCGATCCACTGGCTCGCCGACTCGTGCAGCACCAGCGCCAGGTCGGCCTGCTCGATCCGAGCCACCAACTGCTTGGTGGACACGAAGCCCACCTCGGGGATCCGGAAGCGGCGCGACTGCTTGGTGGCCTCCCGCGCGGTGGCGGCCCACTTGGCCAGCCCCTTGGTGGACTTCTCGGCGGTCCAGCGCACGATCGAACGGCTGGCCTGCCAGGCCAGTACCTCGTCGATGCCCAGCTCGGTCATCGTCTCGACGGCCAGGTCGGAGCGGTCACCCTTGGCCAGGGCCTGCACCCCCACCCAGCGGAATCGTCGTGCCGGCTGGGTCAGCTGCTCAGCCACCTCGATGACGATCCCCTGCTTGGAGACCTCCACCACCGGACCACGCACGGCCCGGCCACGGCCGTCGGCCAACAACACCGACTCCCCCAGCTCGATCCGCTTCACGACGGCGGCATGCCGCCCCTCGTCGCCGGTGACCGCCACCCGGTCACCGACGGCCACGTCGCCGATCTCGGCGAGGAAGAGCGCGTCGCTCATCAGGCCCCGAAGGCTTCCTTGAGTCGGTCGAAGACACCCTGCTTGCCCTTGTGCACCTGCGCCGTGACCGAGGTCTCACCCCGGGCCTCGGCCAGCTGCTTGAGCAGGTCACGCTGGTGGCCGTCGAGCTTGGTGGGGGTCTGCACGACGAAGGTGATCCCCAGCTCGCCCCGCCCATTGCCGCGCAGCCGCGGGATGCCACGGCCCGCGACGGCCATCCGGGTTCCGCTCTGGGTGCCGGCGGGAATCTCCACCTCCAGGGTGCGCTCGGACTCGTCGGAGTCCTCCCGCTCCGCCTCCAGGGTGTCGACGGTCAGCGTGGTACCCAGCGCCGCCGCAGTCATCGGGACCCGCAGGACCATCTCCAGGTTGTCGCCGTCGCGCGTGAAGACCTCGTGGTTCTGCACGACGAGTTCCACGTACAGGTCGCCGGCGGGGCCGCCGCCGGGGCCCACCTCACCCTGCCCCTCCAGGTGGATCCGGTTGCCGGTGCTGACCCCGGCGGGGATCTTGACGTTCAGGGTGCGGCTGGAACGCACCCGGCCCTCGCCGGAGCACTCGCCACAGGGGTGCGGGATCACGTTGCCGTAGCCACGGCAGTTGGGGCAGGGCTGGGAGGTGCGGATGTCGCCCAGGAAGGAGCGCTGGATCTGGGTGATCTCGCCATTGCCATTGCAGGTGGTGCAGGTCACCGGCTCGGCGCCGTCGGCGCAGCCCGAGCCCGTGCAGCGCGGGCAGACCACGGCGGTCTCCACGCTCAGCGGCTTGGTGACGCCGAAGGCGGCCTCCGCCAGCCCCAGGCTCTGCCGGACCAGGGCGTCCTGCCCGCGCCGCACCCGGGAGCGCGGGCCGCGCTGGGCCTGCTGTCCGAACATGGCATCCACCAGGTTGGTGAAGTCGAAGCCACCGCCGAAACCACCACCCGGGAAACCGCCGAAGCCACCGGCCCCGCCCATGCCACCGAAGCCGCCGCCCATGGGGTCCCCGCCGCGGTCGAAGATGGACTTCTTCTGCGGATCGGAGAGCACCTCATAGGCCTCCTGCACCTGCTTGAACTTCTCGTCGGCATCCGGCTCGGTGCTGACGTCGGGGTGCATCTTCATGGCCATCCGACGGTAGGCCTTCTTGATCTGCTCGGGCGTGGCATCGCGCTCGACGCCGAGGATCTCGTAGTAGTCAGAACTCATGGGAATGAAAGTCATCCTTCTGCCAGGAAGCGGCCAACATATCGGGCCACGGCACGTACCGAGGCCATGGTTGAGGGGTAGTCCATCCGGGTGGGGCCGACGATTCCCAGACTGGCCCAGGACTCGTCGGGAGAACCATAGGTGCTTGCCACCAGCGAGGTCGACTGGAGACGCTCGTACGGATTCTCCTGCCCGATCCGCACGGTGACGTCGCCGGCCATCCCGGTGCTGGCCTCGCCCAGCAGGTGCAGCAGCACCACCTGCTCCTCCAGCGCCTCCAGCACGGGCCGCACCGTGGTCTCGAACTGGTCACCGAAGCGGCTCAGATTGGGCACCCCGGCCACCGCGATCCGGGTGGACGGGTCGTCGGCCAGCATCTCCAACACCGTCGCGACGACGGTGTTGGCCCAGTGCCGGGGAATGGTGGGCGGCAGTTCGGCCAGCAGGGTGGCCAACCGGTCCGCACCTTGAGCCGGGGTCAGCCCGACGACGGCGGCATTGAGCCGCCCCCGCAGCTCCGCCAACGCCTCCTCGGAGTGCGTCGGCAGCTCGACGGAACGCTGTTCCACCCGGCCGGTGGAGTTGATCAGGATCACCAGCACCCGGTCCGCCGTCAGGCTGACCAACTCGATGTGGCGCACCTGCGCCGAGGTGCTGACCGGATACTGCACAATCGCCACCTGCTGGGTGATCTGGGCCAGGATCCGCACCGTGCGGGTGACGATGTCATCCAAGTCCAGCGCGCCGGCCATGAAGGTCTGGATGGCGCGCTTCTCCGCGGCGGAGAGTGGCTTGACCGTCGCCAACCGGTCCACGAACAGGCGATAGCCCTTGTCCGTGGGGATCCGGCCGGCGCTGGTGTAGGGCTGGGTGATGTAGCCCTCCTCCTCCAGCACCGCCATGTCATTGCGCACGGTGGCCGGGGAGACGTTCAGCTGGTGGCGCTCCACCAGCGCCTTGGAGCCCACCGGCTCCTTGCTGGAGACGTAGTCGGTGACGATGGCCTTCAGCACGTCCATCTTGCGGTCGTCGAGCATCATCCCCTCCTCGTCGTCTCGCTGCATTTTGGCACTCGAATGGCGCGAGTGCCAGCATACCGCGCCCGACCGACGGGCGGACCGGACAACCCAGCGCCTCGGACCGCACTGGGCTAAGTTTGACTAAGTTCATACCATGGTCGTATGACGACCGTGAACATCCATGAGGCCAAGACCCACCTGTCGCGGCTGCTGGAGCTGGTGGAGCAGGGGGAACGCGTGACCATTGCACGGGCTGGCCGCCCAATTGCCGATCTGGTGCGGCACGACGACATCGAGATCGTCTTCGGCACCGGCAAGGGGACCGTTCGGGTGGAGCCAGGCCGTGACCTGGACGAGCCGGATGAGGAGCTCCTGGAACTGTTCGAGACCTCCGCCAAGGAACCGCTGTGAGCGGCCACCGATTCCTGTTGGACACCAACGCCCTGTTGCGGCTGCTGGAGCCGGATCTCGGATCGCTGGGTCCCCAGACCGTGGAGTACATCCGAACAGCCTCGGCGGGCTACTACTCGGCCGCCTCGATCTGGGAGATCATGATCAAACAGGCGAAGGGGCGGCTGGCGATCACCGCGGACTTCTTCGACGGACTTCGGAAGAGCCGGCTGCGCGAACTGGCGGTGACCACCGAGTTCGTGCGGCACCTGGACGCGCTCCAGCTGGACCATGCCGATCCCTTTGATCGGTTGATCGCCACCCAGGCCTCAGTGGAGGGCATCGTCCTGATCACCACCGACCAGCGCCTGCTGGCAGCCGCGGAGGTCGCAACCCTGGATGCGCATAGCTAGGCTCGGGCGCATGCGTGAATTCTCCCTGGGTGACTGGCAGCTGGTCCGCGACGACGTGTACGTGGCGCCGCTGGAACCGGCGTCGGTCAATGCCGGTCTGGTGATCGGCCGCGACGGGGTGCTGCTGGTGGACACCGGCTCCTCCCCCGCGCAGGGTCGGGAGCTGGCCGCCTCCGCCCATCGGCTGGCCGGTCGGCCGGTCACCCACGTCGTGGTGACCCACGCACACTTCGACCACTTCTACGGCCTGGCCGGCGTGCTGGCCGAGGCCCCCGACGCGGTCAGCATCGGGCACGAGAACCTGTTGGCCCATCTGGAAGGCACCCATGACCCGGACGTCGACCCGGAGGTGATCCGGCGGGACCTGGGCTTCGACCCCGCCGAGTTGGTGGCGCCCGGCCACACCATCTCCTTCCTGCACGCCATTGACCTGGGCAGTCGGGTGGTGGAACTGGTGCATCTGGGCCCGGGCCACAGCGATTCCGACCTGTTCGTGCAGGTGCCCGACGCTCGGATCACCTTCGTCGGGGACATGGTGGAGACTTCCTCGGACCCGATGGTGGGCCCGGACTCGCACGTCGACAGCTGGCCGCAGGCGCTGGACGGGGTGCTGAAGAATGCCCGCGAGGATGCGCTGTTCATCCCCGGCCACGGCCCGGTGGCCAGCCTCCAGCAGGTCACCGACCAGCGGGCCAACATCTCCAAGCTGTGGGCGGCCGCCGAGGACTGCATCAAGAACGGCATGACCATCGACGACGTGGTGGCGGACCTGAACGGTCCTCGCGAGGTGGACTGGCCCTTCGCCCCACAGAGCGTCGCCAATGCCCTGCCCTGGCTCTACCAGTCCCTGCAGGTCAAGGGCGTGACCAAGAGCACGCTGTTGCCGATCATCACGTGACCAGCCGCGCCCAACCACGGCGGCCGAGCCCATCGAGGCCCCAGCCGGTCCCTTCGACAGGCCCTGGGGCCTTCAGCGTTCAGCGGTCGGGCTCGCCCCACACCCGTGCCACCCGGTCCCACAGTTCCGGCGTCGCGGCGCTGAGCAGCCCCGGCCCGGGCCAGTCGGCGGTGTAGTCGACGCCGTCCCAGCGTCGGGCGGCCCCGCCGATCTCGCGCACCATCAGGGTTCCCGGCAGGTGGTCCCACGGGTGTACCTGGCTGTAGACCAGATAGTCCAGCTCCCCGGTGAGCACCTTGGGGTAGTCGATCCCGCAGCACCAGGCCGAACGCTCCACCGGGGCCAGGCTGCCCTGACCGTCGAAGCCGTGGCGACGGTGCTTGCTGGTGGCGCCCACCGGCAGGTCCCGCACCGGACCCCTGGTCAACAGCTGGCCATTGCGTTCCACCCCCGCGCCGCGCTCCGCGACGAAGGAGGTGCCGTGTTCCGGCTGCCAGATCCAGCCGCGGGTCTGCTCGCCCTTGACCACCTCCGCGATCATCACGGCGAAGTCGGGGCTGCCGGCCACGAAATTGCGGGTGCCGTCCACCGGGTCCACGGTGAAGCCGTGCTCCACGCCACCCAGGGTGTATTCCAGCTCCGGCTGGTTGAAGCAGGCCTCCTCGCCCACCACCACCGCGCCGGGGAACATCCGTCGCAGCTCCCGGGTGAGCAGGATCTCGGACTCACGGTCCGCGATGGTGACATAGTCCCCCGGATTCTTCTGCTCCACCTCCGCGTCGGACAGGGCGCGGAAGCGCGGGGTGATCACCTCGGCGGCCACCCGCTGCATCAGCTCCAGGACATCCTGCGTAGTCACCATGACTCCAGCCTATTCACCTCCGGGCTCGGGGTCCTCCCGGGGCCACCGTGCGGCCCGTCGGTTTCGCGCGCCCCGATGCCGTCGCGTCCAAAACTGGCGCCCGCCGACGGCTTCTACCTGGGGAGACTTGGTGCTCGGGGCGCGGTCAGAACTCGTCGACGTGGTCCTGGGTGACGAAGTCGATCAGCTTCTCCACCTCGGTGTTGAAGCTGGGCTCCAGGTCCCGGAAGCTGGTGACCCGGGCCAGGATCGCCTGCCAGGCCTGGGCGACGTCCTTCTGGTCCTGGTGCGGCAGGTTGAGGGCGGCCAGGGTGCCCTTCTTCCAGTCGACGTCCATGGGCACCTCGGGCCACTTCTTGATCCCGATCCGTTCCGGCTTGACCGCCTGCCAGACGTCGATGAAACGGTGCCCGCCGATCAGCACGAACTCGCCGTAGCCGCCCTTGGCCACCTCCTTGGCAATCCGGGACTCCTTGGAGCCGGTGACCAGGTGGTCCACCAGGACGGCCAACCGTCGGCCCTTCTCTGGCTTGAACTCGGCGACGATGCCCACCAGGTCGTCGATTCCGCCCAGGTACTCGACCACCACGCCGACGTGGCGCAGGTCATCACCCCAGACCTTCTCCACCAGCTCCGCGTCGTGCCGCCCCTCGACGTAGATCCGGCTGGGCAGCGCCACCTTGGCGACGGTCTTCTCGCTGGCCCGGGAGCCGGAGGCGGTGTACTTCTGCTCCGCCTTGCCGGTGCGCGGCGGGACGCACAGCCGCACCGGCTTGCCGTCGACGACGAAGCCCGGGCCCACCGGGAAGGAGCGGCGCTTGAGCTTGTAGTTCTCCAGCACCACGACGCCGTTCTCCCACTTGACGATCTCCCCGGCGAAGCCGGTGGACGGCTCCTCCACGATCATCCCCAGCTCCATCGGCAGGTCGACGGTCTGCGGCTTGCCGGCCTTCTGCCAGCCCTTGCTCAGGACGTCCTTGTTGTAGCGATCCACGTCGAGCGAGGCTACCCGGCCCGGATTCGCTTTCCCACCGGACGCGCCCACCGCGGCAGAGGCCGACTCAGTCCAGCAGGTCCCGGATCACGGCGTCGGCCAGCAGCCGGCCCTGCAGCGTCAGCACCAGCCGGTCCTGGGTGATCCTGGCCAGGCCGCGCTCGACGAAGTCCGGCACCCGGCGCAGCTCGGAATCGGTGAGCACCTCCCACAGCAGCCCGTCGGCCAGCCGCAATTCCAGCAGCACCCGTTCCACCCGTCGGTCCTCGGCCGCGACGAGCTCCCGGCCTGCCCCGGGGCTGCGCCCCGAATCCAGCGCCGCCGCATAGGTCCGCGGATGCTTCACATTCCACCAGCGCACCCCACCCGCGTGACTGTGGGCCCCCGGCCCGATCCCCCACCAGGTGTGCCCGAGCCAGTAGGCCATGTTGTGCCGGGCCCGGTGCTGTGACCCGCGCGACCAGTTGCTCACCTCGTAGGCCTCGAAACCGGCCCCGGTCAGCACCTGTTCGGTGAGCAGGTACTTGTCCGCCAGGTCGTCGTCATCGGTCATCGGCAGCTGGCCGCGACGGATCTGGTTGGCCAGCCGAGTGCCGTCCTCGACGATCAGGGCGTAGGCGCTGATGTGTTCCGGTTCGGCCTCCAGGGCGGCCTCAAGGCTGGCCCGCCAGGCGTCCTGGCTCTCCCCCGGCGTCCCGTAGATCAGGTCCAAACTGACGTCACCGAAGCCGGCCGTGTGCGCCAGTCTGGCGGCCTCCACCGCCCGTCCGGGGGTGTGCCGGCGCTCCAAGACCTTCAGCACCCCCGCGTCGGAGGACTGCATGCCCAGGCTGATCCGGGTGAAACCGGCCGTCAACAGCTCGTCCAGCAAGTGTGGGGTGACGGTCTCCGGATTGGCCTCGGTGGTCACCTCGGCGTCGGGGGCCAGCCCGAAGGCGTCGCGGACGTGCCCCAGCAGCCCGCCCAGCTCCCCACCGGACAGCATGGTGGGAGTGCCGCCGCCGAAGAAAACGGTGCTGGCCCGGGGCAGGTCATCGCCCAGCACCCGCCGCGCCAGCTCGATCTCCGCGTGCGCGGCCCGCAGGTAGTCGGCGGTGCCGGTGCCCTGCAACTCATTGGAGGTGTAGGTGTTGAAGTCGCAGTAGCCGCAGCGGGTGGCGCAGAAGGGCACGTGCAGGTAGATGCTCAGCGGGGTACCCGGCAGCTCGGCCAGGGCGGAGGCGGGCAGGGCCCCGTCCTCGGGGACGGGTTCACCATCGGGCAGCACGGAGGGCACCGGGCCAGCCTAGCCGGGCAGCCGCGAATGCCGGCGGTTCCACCAGGAGCCCCACGACCAACACCGCACAGGTTGCGCATCAAACGGCCATTCGGGCACTCCGGAGCCTGGCTCCCGCCTGGGCGTGCGAACGGGGAAGTGGGAGGTGCAACACATGCAGGGCCCCCGGTCAGCCGAGTGGCCGGGTGGGCCTCGGTCCAAAAGAGTTGGCGCCCCGGGTCCGCGCCGCTTCGCTCAGCGCGCAAGCCGCCATCCGCCCACAAGAAACTCAAAGATTCAAGGGATTGGCGCTCTATGATCGGGCCATGAATCTCTCACGTCGCAACCTGTTCTCCCTCGCCGGTGCCGCCGCAGCCACCAGCGCGCTGGCCGCCTGCGGCAGCAACAAGGGCGGAATCGGAGACAGCTCCCCCAGCGCCTCCGGATCCGGTGGCGCGGCCTCGGGTGCGGCACTGACCCAGTGGTACCACGAGTACGGCGAGGCCGGCACCCAGGAGGCCGTCAAGAAGTACGCCGCGGCCTATGACAAGGCCAAGGTCACCGTGAAGTGGAATGCCGGTGACTACGCCAAGTTGCTCTCCGCGGCCCTGCTGACCAAGGACATCCCGGACGTCTTCGAATCGGAGATGGGCCCGAGCATCGACATGATCAAGGCCGGGCAGGTGGCCGACCTGACCGACGTCATCGGCGATGCCAAGGGCAAGTTCAAGCCCGAACTGATTGACCGGATGACCTATGAGGGCAAGATCTATGGCTTGCCCCAGGTGGTGGACATGCACCTGCTCTACTACCGCAAGAGCCTGCTGGAGAAGGCCGGGGTGCAGCCGCCCAAGACCTTCACCGAGCTGGTGGAGGCCGCCAAGAAGGTCAAGACCAAGGACATCGGAGGCCTGTTCGTCGGCAACGACGGGCTGGGCCCGATCGCCACCGCCCTGCTCTACGCGTCGGGCAATGACTGGTTCGACGCGGACAAGACCAAGGCCGGCTTCCTGGACCCCTCCTTCTACCAGGCGCTGACCGACTTCCGGGACCTGTTCGGCTCCGGCGCGCTGCTGCAGAGCGCCAGCAAGGACTGGTACGACGGCTCCCCCTTCGCCAATGAGGAGACGGCGATGCAGTGGGGCGGCCTGTGGTCCATGACCGACATCCAGAAGGCGCTGGGCGACGACTTCGGGGTGCTGCCCTTCCCCGCCGTCGGGGCCAAGGGCAAGCAGGCCACCATGTTCGGCGCCTTCGGTGCCTGCGTCGCCGCCAAGGGCGCCAATGTGCAGGCCGCGAAGGACTACGTGAAGTGGCTCTGGGTGGACCAAACCGACTACCAGGTGGACTTCGCCAACAACTACGGCACCCACGTCCCCGCCCTGGGTGAGCTGGCGCCCAAGTGCACCAAGCTGGCCGAGGGTGCCGGCGCCGATGCCGCCAAGATCCTGGCCGACTTCGGCAAGCCCGCCAGCGACATCCTGTGGTCCGGCGCCATGGGCGACGCCTTCAACGCCGCGGTTAGCAACATCATCAAGAAGAAGGCGGACCCGGCCAAGGAGCTGGCCGCCGTCGGCACCAAGGTGGCCGCGGAACTCAAGCGCATCAAGGGCTGATGAGCAGCAGCAGCCCGCAGCAGCCACGGGCGTCCCTGGCGCGCCGCCTCGGCGGCCACCAGGGGCGCAACTGGTGGTTCCTGGCCTTCGTCGCCCCGTTTGTGGTCGGGCTGGCACTGTTCGTCTACATCCCGATCATCTGGAGCGCCTACCTGTCCTTCTTCGACGCCCGCAACACGGTGACGCCGACGAAGTTCGTGGGGCTGGCCAACTACCGCTACCTGCTGGGCGACCAGCTCTTCCGGGACTCGATCCTCACCTTCATCGGCTTCAGCGCCTTCATCGTGCCGCTGACCTTCGTCTGTTCCCTCTCCTTGGCACTGCTGCTGGACGGGATCAAGACCGGTCAGGCCTTCTTCCGTTCGGTCTTCTTCATCCCCACCGCGGTGAGCTACGTGATCGCCGCAATGATCTGGCGCTTGAGCTTCTTCAGCGGCACCCGTTTCGGGCTGGCCAACTCCCTGCTGCGTCAGCTCGGCGGTGAGAACGTGAACTGGTTGGGCGGCACCAATTCCTGGTACTGGCTGGTGCTGGTGACGCTGCGGCTGTGGCTGCAGGCCGGCTTCTACATGATCCTGTTCATTGCCGGGCTGAACAAGATCCCGCGGGAGACCTATGAGGCGGCGGCCATCGATGGTGCGTCGGGGTGGAAGCTGTTGCGTCACATCACCCTGCCCCAGCTGCGTGCCACATCGGTGGCGGTGCTGATGCTGTTGCTGATTGGCGCCTTCCAGGCCTTCGACGAGTTCTTCAACGTGCTGGGCACCATGGGCTCCTACCCTCCCTATGCCCGCCCGCCGCTGGTTCACCTCTACCTGATCAGCCTGGGCGGCGGCCAGCAGGACCTGGGGCTGGGCGGCGCCGGCACCATGATCGTCACCGCACTGATCGTCTTCTTCGGCCTGCTGCAGAACTGGCTGGTCACCCGCAGCGAGCGCAAGGAGGGCCGGAAGTGATCGTCTCCTCCCGACGTGGCAAGGGCCTGCAGGCCGCCCGTTATCTGCTGCTGGTGCTCCTCAGCCTGCTCTTCCTGTTGCCCTTCTACGTGCTGCTGCGCAATGCCTTCGCCTCCAACAAACTGATCACCGCCGCCCGGTGGAAGTGGCTGCCGGACCAGGTCAACCTGACCAACCTCAGGGCGCTGCTGGCCGACGACAATGTCGGGATGGTGCCGGCGCTGTGGCACTCCGCGGTGATGGCGGTCAGTCAGACGGCGCTGACGGTGCTGATCGCGCTGCTGGCCGGCTATGCCCTGGCCCGCTACGACAACCGGCTCTCCCGGATCCTGCTGGGCTTCACCCTGTTCACCCTGATGGTGCCGGCGTCGGTCACCTTCATCCCGATGTTCGTGATGACCGCCCAGCTGGGCTGGATCGACTCCTTCCGCGGCCTGGTGGTGCCCGGCATGTTCAGCGCCTTCGCCACCTACATGTTCCGGCAGAGCTTCCTGGGCTTCCCGGCAGATCTGGAGGAGGCGGCCATGATCGACGGCGCCAACCCGTGGACCACCTTCTGGCGGGTGGTGGCCCCCAACTCCCTGGGCATCGTGGGCGCGGTGGGCACCATCACCTTCATCGGCAGCTGGAACGCCTTCCTCTGGCCGCTGCTGGTGGGCCGGGAGAACACCCGCACCGCCCAGGTGGCCCTGAGCCAGTTCATGACCAGCCAGGGCGTCAACTATCCGGTGCTTTTCACCGGTGCCCTGGTGGCGATCATCCCCGTCGTCGGCGTCTTCCTCTTCCTGCAGCGCTACCTGGTGGAGGGTGTCGAGACCTCCGGAATGAAGTAGCTCAGGCCACCAGGCCGATGCCGATCACCATCGGCAGGGAGATCAGCGAGCCGATGGTGGTCACCGTGGTCATGGTCTTCAGGCTGCCCTGGGTGCTCAACCCCAGCAGGGCCTTGAACATCCAGAAGAAGTTGCTGTTGACGTGCAGCGCGAACAGCGAGCCGGAGGCGATGGCCAGCCCGACGGCCACCGGATTGACGTCCATCTGGCCCAGCAGCGGCGCGATGATGCCGGCCGCGGTGATGGCGGCCACCGAGACCGAGCCAATCGCCAGGTGCAGGAGGGCGGCCACGAACCAGGCCAGCAGGATGCTGAGCAGCACCGGGGCGCCCGCATCGGCGTCGAACATCCCGGCCAGCACCTTGGCCAGGCCGGTGGCCTTGATCACGGCGCCCAGCGAGCCGCCGATGCCGGTGACCAGCAGGATCTCGCCGGAGGTCTGCAGGCCGTCGCTGAAGGCCTCGTTGGCGGCCTTGGCCCCGACGGTCCGCAGCGAGAGCGCGAAGGCCATCAGCAGCCCGACGAACAGGGCGATGTTGGCATTGCCCAGGAAGTCGATGAACTGGTTGGTGACCTTGAACAGCTCGGCAAAGGCACCGAAGGCGATCATCACCAGCGGCACCACGATCGGCAGCAGGCTGATGGCGAGTGGCGGCGTCTTCACGCCGGCGTCGCTGCCCTCGGCCGCCTCCGCGGCCACGGCCCGGGCCTCGGACTCCAGCAGGGCCTCGTTCTCCTCCTCGTCCTTGGCGGGCTTCCACCAACCGAAGCGCAGCAGCTGCTGGAACAGGATCACCGTCAGCAGGGCGGTCAGCGGCCCCACGACGATGCCGAACAGCAGGTACTTGCCCAGGGGGATGCCCATCAGGCCGGCGATGGAGATGGCCGACAGGCCCGGCACGACGAAGACATAGCCGGAGAAGATGCCGATCCCCAGCGCCCCGGCCATCAGGGCCAGCCCATTGGGACCCATGTGTTTGGAGGCCTGGCGGGCGACGGGGGCGGCCAGCACCACCTGCACGTCGACGTAGATCGACGGCAGGATGGTGGCCAGGGCCAGCGCCAGGCCATAGGGGATCCGCTTGGGCCCGAAGATCCGCAGCAGGCTGCGGACCAACTTGGTGAAGGCGCCGGTGGTGTGCAGCAGGGAGCCGATCAACACGCCGAAGCCGATCAGCAGGCCGACGCTGCTCATGATGCTGCCGAAGCCCTTGGTGATGGCCTCGATGGTGCCCGGGAAACCGACCCCACCGGCCAGGCCAAGATAGATGGACCCGATCACCAGGCTGATCACGGGATCGATCTTGAACTTGATGATCAGGACGACGACCGCCGCAATGGCGATCACAGTGTGCAGGACAAGCATGCGGCACCCTCCAGGCGTGGCCCCCCGACCATCGTTGGTCAAGGCTTTCCAGACCCTAACAGCCGCCTCCGACACAGTTCACCAAGGGGTGCGATCCCGTCGCCGGCACAGCGTCTGGGGCCCGCTTGCCGGCATCGGTCACACTGGAGGCATGAGCCTGCCACCGGCCCGCCCGAATCCCTACCAGACGCCCCGCCCGGCCCCCTTGCCGCAGACCCAACGGCAGAGTCGGGTGCGCTCCTCCACGCTGCTCGCCGGAGTGCCGGTCGGCGTGATGTGGGTGCTGGAGACGCTGGACACCCTGATGCTGCACGCCCTGGACCAGTTCGGCCTGCGCTCCTGGGATCCGACGGGTTTGTGGGCGCTGTTCACCGCGCCGTGGCTGCACCTGGGTTGGCAGCACCTGGCCAACAACTCCGTCCCGCTGCTGGTGCTGGGCTTCCTGGTGGCCATGTCCGGCCTGCGACGCTGGATCGCCACCACGCTGGTGGTGATGGTCACCTCCGGCATCACCGCCTGGCTGCTGTCGCCGCCCGGCACCATCACCCTGGGGGCCTCGGGTGTGGTCTTCGGCTGGCTGAGCTACCTGCTGGTGCGCGGCTGGTGGAGCCGCGACTGGAAGCAGATCCTGATCGGCCTGGTGGTCTTCGTCGTCTACGGCAGCGTGCTGTGGGGCGTGCTCCCCACCGATCCCAACATCTCCTGGCAGGGCCATCTGGGCGGCGCGATCGGTGGCGTCCTGGCCGCGTGGTGGCTGCATCGCGGGACGCGTCGCTGAGCGTGTCTGGGGGGGTGCATGCGGTTTTGGGGCCCCAGGTGTGGTGAGATTTCCCCCTGACATCCCCGTCATTCGTGCGGCCCCCTTGGGCCGGTGCGCGGTGTCGGGCCTACAGGCAGGACAGGTATGAACTCCTTCGACAAAGTGATGGCCTGGTTGAACACCACCGTCGCCTGGCTGAATGACCAGCTCAGCTGGGTGCTGATCGTGCTGATCATCGCGGCCGGCGTAGTCTTCACGATCTGGACCCGCGGCGTGCAGTTCCGCAAGCTGGGGACGATGTTTCGCGTCGCGCTCGATTCCCGCACCGGCGCCGGTGATGGCATCTCCTCCTTCCAGGCCTTCTGCATCTCGTTGGCCTCGCGCGTGGGCACCGGCGCCATCGCCGGCGTTGCCATCGCCCTGGCCCTCGGCGGCCCAGGGGCCGTCTTCTGGATGTGGTTGATGGCCTTCCTCGGCATGGCCACCGCCTTCGTCGAGGCCACCCTCGCCCAGCTGTACAAGGTGCCCCACACCGACGGCACCTTCCGTGGTGGCCCCGCCTATTACATGCAGCGGGGCATGAAGAATCGGCCGATGGGCATGGTCTTCGCCATCTTCCTGATCTTCACCTTCGGTTTCGCCTTCCAGATGGTGCAGGCCAACACCATCGCCGCGGTCTTCGACAAGAGCTTCCACATCAGCCCCAGCGTCACGGCCATCTTCCTCGCAGTCGCCACCGGCGCCGTCGTTCTCGGCGGCGTGAAGTCGGTGGCCAAGGTCACCGAGTGGATGGCGCCGATCATGGCCCTGGCCTACGTGCTGCTGGCCGTGGCGGTCATCGTGCTCAACATCGACGAGGTCCCGGCAGCGCTGGCCAACATCGTCAAGGGTGCCTTCGGCCTCGACCAGGCATTGGCCGGTGTCGGTGGCGGCCTGGCGGCCACTGTGCTCAACGGCATCAAGCGCGGCCTGTACGCCAACGAGGCCGGTATGGGCTCGGCGCCCAATGCCGCCGCCGCCGCCACCACCAGCCACCCCGCCCACCAAGGCCTGATCCAGTCGCTCGGCGTCTTCATCGACTCGATGCTGGTCTGCACGGCCACCGCGGTGGTCATCCTGCTCTCCGACGCCTCGATCTACACCCCGGGTGTCACCACCAAGGCACAGGCCGGCGCCACCCTCACCCAGGACGCCATGATGTACTCCCTCGGCACCTGGGTCGGCCTGGTCTTCACCGTCCTGGTCTTCGTCTTCGCGTTCTCCACGCTGATCGGCAACGAGACCTATGCCGAGATCAACATGGACTTCCTGCGCGGCGGACGCGCCGGCGAGCTGGCCATCCGGCTGATGACCATCGGCTCGGCGGCCCTCGGCGCCGTGCTGGCGCTGGACTTCGTCTGGTCCCTGGCCGACGTGGCCATGACCTTGATGGCCATCACCAACCTGATCGCCCTGGTCTTCCTGGGCAGGTACGCCGTGGCCACCATGCGCGACTTCGAGTCCCATCCGGACCCGATCACGGCCCAGTTCAACTTGGACAACAACCCCTTCATGCAGGACGACATCCCGGGCGAGGTCTGGCACAAGCGGCCGGGCCACGAGGCCGGCAAGTGGTTCCACCCGTCGGGTGAGGATGCGCTGACCACCACCGACTGACCCCCTCCGGGAGTCAGGATCGGCCGGGCCCGTGAACGCAGCAGGTGGCGACCACGGGCCCGGCTCGTGCTACTTCTTGTCCTTGTCCTTGCCGCCCTCGCCGGTCTGCAGGGCGGCGACGAAGGCCTCCTGCGGCACCTCCACCCGGCCGACCATCTTCATCCGCTTCTTGCCTTCCTTCTGCTTCTCCAGCAGCTTGCGCTTGCGGGAGATGTCGCCGCCGTAGCACTTGGCCAGCACGTCCTTGCGGATGGCGCGGATGGTCTCCCGGGCGATCACCCGGGCGCCGATCGCGGCCTGGATCGGCACCTCGAACTGCTGCCGCGGAATGAGCTCCTTCAGCTTGGCGGCCATCGCGACGCCATAGGCATAGGCCTTGTCCTTGTGCACGATCGCACTGAAGGCGTCCACCGGGTCGCCGTGCAGCAGGATGTCCACCTTCACCAGGTCGGCGGCCTCCTCACCGGCGATGTCATAGTCCAGCGAGGCATAGCCCTTGGTGCGGCTCTTCAGCGCGTCGAAGAAGTCGAAGACGATCTCCCCCATCGGCAGGATGTAGCGGATCTCCACCCGGTCCTCGCTGAGGTAGTCCATCCCGGTCTGGACGCCGCGCTTCTGCTGGCACAGCTCCATGATGGTGCCGATGTACTCGGCCGGCGCCAGGATGGTGCCCTTCGCCACCGGCTCGTAGACCTTGTCGATCTTGCCCTCGGGGTATTCCGACGGGTTGGTGACGGTGAACTCCTTGCCGTCCTCCATCACCACCCGGTAGACCACGTTGGGGGCGGTGGAGATCAGGTCCAGGTTGAACTCCTGCTCCAGCCGCTCACGGGTGATCTCCATGTGCAGCAGGCCCAGGAAGCCCACCCGGAAACCGAAGCCCAGCGCGCCGGAGGTCTCCGGCTCGTAGGTCAGGGCGGCGTCGTTCAGCTGCAGCTTCTCCAGCGCCTCGCGCAGCACCGGGAAGTCATTGCCGTCAATCGGGTACAGGCCGGCGAAGACCATCGGGTTGGGGTGCCGGTAGCCGCCCAGGTCCGACGCCGCGGGTCGCCCGGCGCTGGTCACGGTGTCACCCACCCGGGACTGGCGCACATCCTTCACGCCGGTGATCAGGTAGCCCACCTCGCCCACGCCGATCGCGTCCGCCTTCATCGGCTCGGGGCTGATCACGCCCACTTCCAGCACCTCGTGGGTGGCCTTGGTGCTCATCATCAGGATCTTCTCGCGGTGGCTGAGCTCCCCGTCGACCACCCGGACATAGGTGACCACACCACGGTAGGTGTCGTAGACCGAGTCGAAGATCAGTGCCCGGGCCGGGGCCTCGGCGTCGCCCACCGGGGCCGGGATCTGGGCGACGATCTGGTCCAGCAGCTCGGGCACGCCCACGCCGGTCTTGGCGGAGACCCGCAGCACGTCGCCCTCGTCGCAGCCGATCAGGCCGGCCAGCTCCGCGGCATACTTCTCCGGCATCGCCCCCGGCAGGTCGATCTTGTTCAGCACCGGGATGATCTGCAGGTCATTCTCCATGGCCAGGTAGAGGTTGGCCAGGGTCTGCGCCTCGATCCCCTGCGCGGCGTCCACCAGCAGGATCGCACCCTCGCAGGCGGCCAGCGAGCGGGAGACCTCATAGGTGAAGTCGACGTGCCCAGGGGTGTCGATCATGTTCAAAATGTGCGTCGTGCCGTCAACGGTCCAGGGCATCCGGACGGCCTGGGACTTGATGGTGATGCCCCGCTCGCGCTCGATGTCCATCCGGTCCAGGTACTGGGCGCGCATGGCCCGTTGGTCCACGACGCCCGTGATCTGCAACATCCGGTCGGCCAGCGTCGACTTTCCGTGGTCGATGTGCGCAATGATGCAGAAATTGCGGATGATCGCCGGGTCGGTCGATCCAGGCTGTGGCGCGCTCATGCACTCCCCGTCTTCGTGAAGCCGTCAGGTGGGACGTGTCATCTTCTCATGTTGGCCCAGCGACTGCATCCGCGGCGCAGGCGTGACATCTGTCATGTTGGTTCGGTGATCCGGCGCACTACCCGACGAGCCTTGTCAGCCGAAGAATCGAGGGCATGACGACGACAGCTGAGCACGCCATCACCGCCACCGGACTGCGACGCCACCACGGCCACGGCAAGGCCCGGTTCGAGGCGGTCCGCGGCATCGACCTGCAGGTCAACCGGGGAGAACTGTTCGCCCTGCTGGGAACCAATGGTGCCGGCAAGACCTCCACCCTGGAGGTGCTGGAGGGCCTGGCACCGGCCACCGGAGGTCAGGTGCGGGTGCTGGGCCACGACCCGTACCGGGAACGCACCCGGGTCATCGGCCGGCTGGGCATCATGCTGCAGCAGGCCGGCTTCAGCGACGACCTCACAGTGGCCGAGACCGCGGCCATGTGGCACGCCACCCTGGACCGTCCCCGTCCGGTCTCCACGGTGCTGGCCGACGTGCACCTCAGTGACCGCGCGGGGGTCCGGGTGAAAAGCCTGTCCGGCGGCGAGAAGCGACGCCTGGACCTGGGCCTGGCGCTGATGGGAGACCCCGAGCTGCTCTTCCTGGACGAGCCGACCACCGGGCTGGACCCGCAGAGCCGTCAGGTCACCTGGCAGCTGGTCCGCTCCCTGCTGGACCGGGGCACGACGGTGATGCTCACCACCCACTACCTGGAGGAGGCCGAGGAACTGGCCACCCGGCTGGCCATCATGGACCGCGGCCAGATCCACAGCCAGGGCACCGTGGCCGAGATCATCGCCGGCCAGAATGCCCGGATCACCTTCGAGACCGACCACGCCGAGCAACTGGCCCTGGCCGAGCTACCGGCCCTGGCCGCCCGCCCGCACCGCGACGGGCAGCGGGTGGCGCTGGAGACCCGTGAGCTGCAACCCACCCTGGCGGCCCTGCTGACCCAGGCCAGCCGGCACGGGGTGGAGCTGCGACGGCTGGACGCCCGCAGCGCCACCCTGGAGCAGGCTTTCCTGTCCATCGCCGAAGGCAAGACCGCCGACGGGACGGGCGTCGCGGCCTGAGCCCGAACCTCACCGGTCACCAGTCACCAGTCACCAGTCACCAGTCACCAGTCACCAGTCACCAGTCACCAGTCACCAGGAGCATTCCATGAGCGCCGACACCACCACTGCCACGCCAACTCCCACGTCCCCTGCCAACACCGCACCCGTCGCCCGGTTCAGCCCTCGTCGGCTGGCCGGACTGGCCCGCAGCGAGCTCATCCAGCTGCTGCGCAACAAGGTCAGCGTCTTCTACGCCGTCGCGATGGGCCCGCTGATGGTGCTGATGTTGGCCGAGTTGCCCATGATCAAGACCTTGGCCGACGTGATGCCGCGCGGTGGCCTGGCCACCATGCTCACCACCACCCTGGCGGTCACCGGCCTGGGTCTGGTGATCTACTACAACCTGACCACCGCCGTCGTCGCCCGGCGGGAGACGCTGGTACTGAAGCGGCTGCGCTCGGGGTGCAGCAGTGTGCTGGAGATCCTGACCGCGCTGGCGCTGCCCAATGTGTTGATCTTCTGGCTCCAGGTGGCCCTGGTGCTGGCCGTGGTCAGCGCACTGTTCGGTGCGCCGAGCTTCACCAACCCGCTGCTGTTGGTCCTGGGCCTGGGGCTGGGGGCGGTCTTCTTCGCCATCGCCAGCTTCCTGACCGGCGTCTCCACCCGCACCGTGGAGTCCGCCCAGCTCACCACCATGCCCGGGATCATGCTCTTCCTGGGGCTCTCCGGCCTGTTGATCCCGCTCTCGGTCTTCCCCGACGCCGGGCAGCGAGTCATCCAGTGGTTGCCGGTGGCCCCCGTCGCGGAGCTGGTGATGCTGGGCCTCAACGGCACCACGCTGGACAAGCAGACCCACACCTTCGCCGGGAGCTGGCAGGCCGCCGCCCAGCCAGTGGCCGCGTTGCTGGGCTGGATCCTGTTGGCCGGCTGGTACCTGAACCGGACCATGCGCTGGGAGCCCCGGCGCTGAACTCGGTGCCCATGCTCCGCGCACTGGAAGACTGGCCGACGTGAACCTCCCCGACCTGCTGCTGGGCCGCACCGGGCCACAACGCTTCGACCGCGCCACCCGGCTGTCCATGGTGGCCTTCCTGCTGATGCCGCCGCTCATGATGGCCGGGGCCCTGTCCCAGCTGGAGCATCCCCCGGCGGGATGGGTCGGTGTCGGCAGCCTGGCGCTGGCCACCGTCGGGAGCCTCTGGGCGGCCGCGAGCGCATGGCCGGCCCTGGACGGCTACCTCGGCCGGCGCACCCCGCATCGGTCGTTGCTGCCCACCGGATTCCTGCTGCTGGCGGCCGGACTGGCATGGAATGCCCTGCTGGCCCCCACCGAGGGCTACGGCTGGAGCACCCCGCACGGCCTGGCCTGCCTGTCCGCGATCGCGCCCGCCGCCATCCTGGCCTGCCTGCTCCCGGCGCCCCGGCAGCACCGCCTGATGGCCGCGGTCATCCTGGTGCCGGCCCTGGTGAGCCTGGCCCGGGGAGTGCCACCTAGGACGGTCGCCCTGACGGCGGTCCTGCCCGCGCTGTTCACCCTGATGATGGTCTACACCTGCCGCTTCTCCGGCTGGATGCTGCAAGTGCTGGCGGAACTGGAGCAGGCTCGTACCCTGGGTGCCCAGCTGGCGGTGGCCGAGGAGCGGCTGCGGTTCAGCCGGGACCTGCACGACGTGGTGGGCCGCAGCCTGTCGGCCATCGCGCTGAAGAGCCAGCTGGCGGCCGAGCTCTCCCGCCGGGAGCAGCACGATCGGGCCCGCGCGGAGATGGTTGCGGTGCACGGCCTCGCCGACGAGGGGCTCACGGAGATGCGGGCCGTGGTGGCGGGCTACCGGAAGACCGACCTGGCCGCCGAGTTGAGCGGTGCCCGCGCCATGTTGGAGGCCGCGGGGGTGCAGGCGGAGGTGGATCAGCCCCCCGCCCTGACGGGCCTGCCGGACCAGACCCGGGAGGCCCTGGGCTGGGCCGTGCGGGAATGCGTGACCAATGTGGTGCGGCACTCCCAGGCCACCTGGTGCCGGTTGGCCTTCGAGCAGGCCGACGGGGTGCGGCTCACGGTCACCAATGACGGCCTGCGTCGCGGCCGACGGGCCCCAGCCGGTTCCGGCCTGGTGGGGCTGGCCGAGCGATTGGCCCCGTTGGGTGGCAACATACGCCACGGTCCGGACGGCGCCCACTTCGTCGTCTGCGTCCAGCTGCCGTTGCCGCCCACACCGCACCCGCAGGAGGATGCCCGCTGATGATCCGCGTACTGCTTGCCGACGACGAAACCCTGATCCGCGACGCCCTGGCCTCCCTGCTGGAGCTCGACGAGGGCCTGGAGGTGGTCGGTGTCGCGGCCAGCGGACCGGAGGCGGTGGCCGCCGCAGCCCGGCTCCGGCCGGACCTGGCGCTGCTGGACCTGCAGATGCCGGGGCTGGACGGAATCGAGGCAGCCACCCAGATCCGCACGGTGAACCCGGCATGCAATGTGGTGATCGTCACCAGTCACGGCCGCCCCGGCTACCTCAAGAAGGCCCTGGCGGCGGGCGTAAGGGGCTTCCTGCCCAAGACCGTCCCGGCCACCACCCTGGCCCAGGTGATCCGCGACGTGCATGCCGGCGGCCGGCATGTGGACCCCCAGCTGGCGGCGGAGGCGATCGCCGCGGGCGACTGCCCCCTCACCCCGCGGGAGTCCGACGTGCTGGAATATGCGGCGGACGGGTCACCCGTCGAGGAGATCGCGCTGCGGGCCCACCTGTCCCCGGGCACGGTTCGCAACTACCTGTCCTCGGCCGTGGCCAAGCTGGGCACCAACAACCGGCACGAGGCCATCCGGCTGGCCCAGCGGCAGGGGTGGATCTGACCCCGGGCGCCGCTGCCGCCCATGGATTTGGGCCCGGGGCTGTCCCGCTGGTAGTGTGAGCCGTCGCGTCCAACGACGCATCCAAGTTTTGCAATCCATCCAATCCAGTCAAAGGGTTATCCACGTGGCAAACATCAAGTCCCAGATGAAGCGCATCAAGACCAACGAGAAGGCTCGCCAGCGCAACAAGGCCGTCAAGTCCGGCCTGCGTACCGCCGTGCGTCGCTTCAACGAGGCCGCTGCCGCTGGTGACAACGACAAGGCGCTGGAGGCGGCCAAGAACGCCAACCGCCTGCTGGACAAGGCCGTCTCCAAGGGCGTCATCCACAAGAACCAGGCCGCCAACCGCAAGTCGGCCATCTCCACCAAGGCCAACGCGCTCTGATCCGAGCCGCGTCCTTGACGTGATCCCCGCCCCGGCGGGGTGACACAGCTGTAGTGGTCAGCGTCTCGTCCCGACTGGGGGCCGAGGCGCTGGCCTTGTTGCTACTCCAGCGGCATCGACCCCATGCGCAGCCTGGCAGCCTGGGCGGACCGCCCGGGTCAGTGCTTCCCCAGAGCATGCGCCCGGTCCACCGCCAGCAGCAGCTGTTCCAAGGCGAAGTCCGGGTCGCTGGCGGCGCCCTTCACCTGGGCGTCCGCGGTGGCCACCGCCCGCAGGGCCTCGGAGACCCCCCGGCCGGACCACGTGCGGGACAGCCGTGCCAGGTCCTTCAGCTTCCACGGCGGCACCCCCACCTCGCGCGCCAGCTCACCGTCGGGCATCCGGGCCGAGCGAGCATCCAGGTACTTGCCCAGGCCACGCAGCGACGCGGCCACCGCACTGGTCACCTGGACGGGAGCAATGCCAGTGGACAACGCCCAGCGCAGCTTTTCCAGCGCGGGCCCGGGCCGACCGGCCAGGATGTCGTCGGCGACGGCAAACCCCGTCACCTCGGCCCGGCCGGCAAAGTAGCGGGCAACCATCTGCGCCGTGACCGTCTGGCCCTCCCAGTCGCTGCCCAACTGGGAGACCGCGCCGGCCAACGCCCGCAGGTCACTGCCCACGGCATCCACCAGCGCCTGGGCAGCCTCGGTGTCCAGGCCCACGGAGATCCGACGGGCCTCGGTGCTCACCCACCCCGGCAGTTCCCAGGTCTTGGGGGCCACGGCCTCGGCCACCGGCACCTTCGCCTTCTTCAACTTGTCCAGCAGCCCCTTGCCCTTCTGCCCGCCGCCGTGCACCAGGGTCAGGCTGAGGTCCTGGCCCGGATCGACGGCGCTGGCCAGCACCGCGTCGAAGAGTTCCGGCGGCAGATTGGCCAGGTCCTGGATCACCACCACGCTGGCGGACGAGAAGAGCGAACCCCCCACCAGCTCGGCCAGCCGGTTGCCCTCCAGATCCAGGGCGGCCACCCGGGTCACCTCTGCCTCGGGCCGCTGTTGCAGTGCGGCCGCCACTCGCTGCGCAACCCAGCGGTCCGCCACCAGCGACTCCGGGCCGCTGACCAGCAGGCAGCTGCCGAAGGGCTCCGGCATCCGGAAGGAGGGGCGTGCACCGCGTTGACCAGCCATGGGGCCAAGCATGCCAGTAGCCACCGACACTTCCCGCACCATGCCCGTCCGGCTCCCAGCGGGGGCCGCCCGATCCTGCATGCCGGGGTCTGTTCGCCCGGTGCGTGTTCGCCCACGGCGTTCTGACGGGAATTTCACCGTCACAACTGGCACCGTGGAAGTCATGTCAGATTCGACGACCGTCACGCTGGACAGCGGCGAGCTGGTTGCGCCGTACGAATTCATCGGAACCTGGGAGGGGCCGGTGGTGGCCACCGCCATCCACACCGGCCATGACCTGCGGCCCGAGGTGGCCGACCTGATGTCCTTGGCCGAGGACGACCGGCTCCGGGAGGAGGACCCGTTCACCCACCTGATCGCCCAGTTGGTCCCGGCCCGGGTGACGGTCAACCGCTCCCGCTTCGAGGTGGACCTGAACCGGGCCCAGGAGCAGGCCGTCTACCGTCGGCCCGAGGACTGCTGGGGGCTGGAGGTCTGGCGGGGCGGCGAGTTGCCCGCCGACGTGGCGGAACGCTCGCTGGCGGTGCACCAGGCCTTCTACACCGACCTGGCCGCACGGCTGGACGAACTGGCCGAACGCGGCCCCTTCGTCCTGTTCGACGTGCACTCCTACAACCACCGACGCGCCGGGGCAGACCAGCCGGCCTCGCCCCAGGAGGAGAACCCGGACGTGAACGTCGGCACCGGCTCCCTGGACCGGGAGCTGTGGGGCGACGTGGTGGACGCCTTCTCCGGCGCCCTCGCGGCGGCCGAGGTTCAGGACGGCCCGCTCGACGTCCGGGAGAATGTCCGTTTCCGGGGGGCGAACCTGGCCGCCTGGGTCCACCAGCGCTACCCCGGCCGGGCTTGCGCCCTGGCCCTGGAGTTCAAGAAGACCTTCATGGACGAGTGGACGGGGCAGTTCGACGCCGAGCGGGTGGCCGAACTCTCCCGGGCGCTGGAGAGCACCCTCGACCCGATTGCCGAGACGCTACGCCGCAACCATGGCCTGGGGTCGGCTCCGGGGGCGCGATGAGCATCGCCGAGCAGAGCGCGCTGGCCCCCGCGGACCGGCGGGTGGACGAGGAGCTGGCCCGGCTGGCCGAGACCTTCCGTTTCCTGTTGGACCTCACACCGGTGGATGCCACGCAGTGGCGGCGTCGATGGCTGTCCGGGGACACCACCGAGCCCGTCTTCAGCTACCGGGAACTGTCCACCGATCCCGATGTCGCGCTCGCCACGCTGGCCCGGATCAGGCCCGATGAGGTGAGCCACCCCACGGTGGCCGCTCTGCTGGCCAACAAGCACCGGGAACTGCGGCTGCAGGCCGAGCTGCTGCGCGCGCGCAACACCCCGGAATTCCTGCCGCTGGCCGTAGAACTGTTCGGGCCGGTCACCCCGGAGCTGCACCAGACCGCACAGGAGATCCTGGACGAGGTCAGCGCGGAACCGGAGCCGTCCGACCCGGTGGCGGCTCAGGAGTTCCACCGGCTGGCCCTGGCCGAGATCGCCTGGTACCGGGAGCAGGATCCCGACGTCGTGATGCATGCCGAGCTGCGCGACGACGTCAGCGGCGTGCTGGTCAGCGGCGATGCCCTGTTGATCGGGCGCGAGGCGGCGGTGCAGCGTCGCCGGGCCAATGCCCTGTTGCAGCACGAGGTGGGCACCCATCTGGTCACCCAGGTCAATGGCACCGACCAGCCGCTGCGCTGTCTGGGCGCTGGGCTGGCGGGTTACGACGAGACCCAGGAGGGCCTCGCGGTGCTGGCTGAGGTGGCGGTGGGGGAACTCACCCGCACCCGGCTGCGCCAACTGGCCGGCCGGGTGCTGACCGTGGACGCCATGCTGGGGGGCGCCAGCTTCGGCGACGCCTGGCAGCAGCTGGTCAGCCGCGGTTTCAAACGCGGCAGCGCCTTCACCACCGTGATGCGGGTCTATCGCTCCGGCGGCTTCCCCAAGGATGCCTGCTACCTGCGCGGCCTGCTGGACCTGTTGGTGCACCTGGAGCAGGGCGGCAGCCTGGAGCTGTTCTTCCTGGGCAAGTTCGCCCTCACCGACCTGCCGCTGATGGAACAGCTCTCCGCGGCCGGGCTGCTGGCGCCGGCCCGGATCACGCCGCGCTACCTGGCCGAGCCGGACTCGCGCCACCGGCTGGAACGCTGCCCCCGTTCCCCCCTGTCCAGTCAGGTGGCAAATCCCCCGTCCGCCGGGCCAGCCACCACCCCCGACCATGCCGAACCCAACCAGCACGCAGCCACCAGCACAGAGGAGAAGAAGTGAAGATCGGATTTGTGGTCAACGACGTCGCCACCGAGCAGCCCGGCTACACCACCACCAGGCTGGCGCTGACCGCCTGTCAGCTGGGGCACGAGGTGGGCATGATCGGTCTGGGTGATTTCAACTACCTGCCCGACGGCTCGCTGGGTGCCCTGGTGCACGCTGGCTCCGCCAAGAACTACCGTTCCCACAAGCGCTACCTGGATGACGTGAAGGCGGACCAGGGCGAACAGACCGTGCTGGGGGACTTTGACGTGATCATGCTGCGCTCGGACCCGGCCAGCGACCCCGAGCGCCCCTGGGCCAGCACCGCCGGGGTCGCATTCGGTCAGCTGATCGCCTCCACCGGCGTGCTGGTGGTCAATGACCCGGAGACCTTGGCCACGGCGATGAGCAAGGCCTACTTCCAGCACTTCCCGGAGGTGGTGCGGCCCAAGACCCTGATCAGCCGCGACGAGGAGCAGATTGCCACCTTCGTGAAGGATCTGGGCGGGCAGGCGGTGCTCAAGCCGTTGCAGGGCTCCGGCGGGTCCGGGGTCTTCTTGGTCACCAAGGAGGAGTCGCCCAACCTGAACCAGATCATCGAGGCGATTGCCCGCGACGGCTATGTGGTGGCCCAGGAATACCTGCCGGCCGCGGCTGAGGGCGACACCCGGCTGTTCGTGATGGACGGCAAGCCGCTCAAGGTGAATGGCAAGTACGCCGCCTTCCGCCGGGTGAACGAGACCGACGACATGCGCTCCAATGTGTCCGCCGGCGGCAAGATCCGGGAGGCGGAGATCACCGACGACATGCTGAAGATGGTCAACGCCATCCGGCCCAAGCTGGTCAGCGACGGAATGTTTCTGGTGGGCCTGGACATCGTCGGCGACAAGCTGATGGAGGTCAACGTCTTCACCCCCGGCGGGCTGGGCAGCTCACAGAACATCTACAAGACCGACTTCACCCCCAAGGTGATCGAGGCGCTGGAACGCAAGGTGCTGATGCGCTCCCACTACCCGCACGGTCTGCCGAACAAGGCCCTGGCCGCCATGTGACAGTGGCCCAACCCCCGCCGACGGCCCGCCGCGACCACCCCCGGTCACGGCGGGCCGTCGCGCTGGGCGCGCACCTGCAGCGAGCGCCCGTCGTGCCAGACGGTGACGGTGCCCTGCAGGTCCGTGCGGGCCACCCGCATCCCGCACCGGTCCGCCAGCTTCAACGCCTTGCCGGCCGGGTGCCCATAGCCATTGCGGAAACCCGCGCTGGCCACCGCCAGGCGGGCCCCCGACCCGCACCAGAAGCGTTCGTCCTGGCGGCTGGAGCCGTGGTGCGGCATCTTGAGCACCTGCAGGCCGGGCCGCCAGCCCTGGCCCACCACCCGCTGTTGCCCCGCCGGCTCGACGTCGCCGCCCAGGGCCAACCGCAGCCCCGGCCCCGGGGAGCGGTTCACCTCGGCCAGACCGATGATCGAACTGTCATTCTCCGCCGAGTTCTCCCCTTCTCCCGTGGTGGCCAGCACCGCCTGGGCCCCCACACCGACCGTGGTCCAGAGCACGTCGCCCACCCGGTAGCCCTGGCCGATGCTGGCCCAGTCGATCGCCGTGCCCCGGGCGGCCAGCAGCCGCCAGACCCGGTCCGCGCCGGCCGCCGGTGCCCGGGCCGGGTTGAGCAGGGCCCGACGCACCGGAAGCTGGGCCAGCAGACCCTCGAGGCCCTGGATGTGGTCGTCGTGGTAGTGACTGACCACCAGCAGCGCGATCTCCCGGACGCCGAGCGCCCGCAGACAGGCCAGCGTGGGCCCGGGCTCGGGCCCCACGTCCACCAGCACAGCCTGGCCCGGGCCCGCCCGCAGCACCGTGGCATCCCCCTGCCCGACGTCGCAGAAGGCCGCCTGCCACTGCCCGGGCCAGCCCAGCGGCTGGGGTGAGCGCACGCTTGCCAGGGTCAGGGCCGCGGCCATCACCAGGCACGCCACCCGGGAGGCCAGCAGCCGGGGCACCACGACGGCCACCAGCAGGCAGGCGCCGGTCAACAGGCCCAGCAGCGCCGGCTGGGCCGGCCAGCGCCAGGTGGCGGCGGGCAGGGCACCACCGGTGGTGGCCACCCAGATGATCGGCTGGACGCACCACCCCGCCGCCCAGCCGATCCAGCTGGCCAGGCCGCCCCACACCGGCGCCACCAGCGCGGTCAGCAGCCCGAGTACGGTGGCCGGCCCCACGAAGGGGCCGGCCAGGGCATTGGCGGCCAGCCCCACCACCGAGACGGAGCCGCTGATGGAGGTCACCACCGGTTGGGTGGCCAGCTGGGCCGCCAGGGGGATGGCCACCGACTCCGCCAGCCAGGCCGGGGCCCAGGCCATCGACTGGCTCCACCGTCGCCCCCACCACAGGATCCCGGCCGTGGCCAGCGTGGACAGGGCGAAGCCCACCGAGCGGGACAGCCACGGATCGGCCATCAGCAGCAGCCACACCGCCACGCACAGATGCCGCAGCCCCCGCCCCCGGCCGCCGGCCAGACCGACCCCAGCCAGGGCAACCAGCCCCATGGCACCTGCCCGCAGCACGCTCGGTTCGGCCCGGCAGACCACCACGAAGCAGACCACCCCCACCACCCCGGTGATGCGCACCCACCACCCCCGGATCCCCACCCACCGGGCCAGGCCCAGCAGGAAGACCAGGGTCAAGGAGATGTTGGTTCCCGAAACCGCCGTCAAGTGGGTGAGCGCCGTGTCCTTGAAGCGCTCCTCCAGGGCCGGGTCCAACCGTGAGGTGTCCCCCACCACCAGCGACGGCAGCAGGCCGGCCTGTTGCGGCCGGTTGTGCCGCATGGATTCACGCAGCCCGTCACGCAACCGGTTCACGGCCCCGGCGAACGGGCCGGGAGGCGCGAGCACGGCGGGCGGGGACCGGATGGTCACCACCGCGGCCCAGCGTTGCCCCGGATCGGGGCGAGCCAGCCGGCCGTCAAGCCGGATGGTGCTGCCGGCCGGGACCCGCACCAACCCCCGGGCGGCCTCACCGGTGGCCCGGACGGTGACCTCGACCGACTGGCGGCTGGCCTGGCCCCGTCCGGCCACCACCAGCACCCGGGCGGGGACGGTGGCCGATTCGGGCAGCACCCCGCGCCGCGGATGCAGCCGCACGTCGCTGGTGGTGCGCACCACGACGGTGGCCATCGCCCGCTCGTCCGCCAGCCGGCCGGGATGACTGGTGGCCAGCTGGTGGCTGCGCGCCGCCCCCATCGACCCGCACAGCACCAGCACCGCGAGCGCCGCCATGGCCCGTCGCCCCTGCCCGCGCCGCCACAACAGCACCGCACCGGCCAGGGCCGCGCCCAGGATCGCCACCCCGGCCGCCAAGCCAGGTGCGGTGCCCCACCAGGCACCCGCCCACGCGGCCGCGCCCAACGGCAGCAGACGCAGGTCCAGCGGCTCCTCCCCGCCGGGTCGGGCAGCCTCAGACCCGAACATGGCTGGCGATGTTGGCATAGGTCTTGGGCCCAATCCCGTCCACCTCCTGCAGCTCCTCCACCCGGCTGAACCGGCCGTGGGCGGTGCGCCAGTCCAGGATCCGCTGCGCCGTCACCGGCCCTACCCCGGGAAGGGTGTCCAGCTGTTCGGCGGTGGCCTTGTTCAGGTCCAGCACCGCGCCCCCGGAGCCAGCGGCCGCCGTCGACGAGCCGGCGGCACCGGATCCACCCGTCGCGCCAGTGCCACCCGATGCGGCGCCGGAATCCGAGGAGGCCCCGGCACCGGCCCCACGCACCTCGCCCCGGGGACGGCCCCGGCGTCCGATCAGCACCTGGTCCCCGTCCTGCACGGGGGCCGCCAGGTTCAGTTCCCCCGGGGCGGCATCCGAGGCCAGCCCGCCCGCCTGGCGGACCGCGTCGCTGACCCGGGCCCCCTGGGGCAGGGTCACCACCCCCGGGCGGCGCACGCCGCCCAGCACGTGCACCTGGAGCCGGGTGGGCACCGCGCTGGCACCTGGGCCGGGCGCGCCTGCCGACGGCACGGCAGGCCCGGCGCCGGCCGCCCCGGGGCTCGGGGCGCCGAGGGTGGCCGGGGGCAGCGTGGTCAACGGGATGCTGCTGGGCCGGGAGCGCAGCAGGACGGCGGCCGTCAACGCCAGTCCGGCCAGCAGGATGACGGCCACCGCCACCAGATGGGCCCGAGCGAAGACCAGCACCCGAGCCGCCCTGGAGGCTGGGGCCCCGGAAGGGGGCGGATCCTCGGGCTCCCGCTCCGGCGGGTCCGTGGCAGCCAGAGCCGGATTCCACTCAGGCAGCACGAACAACCGGTGGGTGGGCTCGTCATCCGCCCAGCCGGCCCAGTCCCCGACACCGTCAGGTTCATCCAGCTCCGCCGGCCCGTCCAGCTCGTCCAAGTCCGCCAGCTGGTCCTGCCGGTCCAGGTGGTCCTGCCGGTCCAGGTGGTCCTGCTCCGGGACCGGGCCGTCGGCTCGGCGGGGACCGCGCACCAGGGGTGGCCGGCCCGCCGTCACATAGGCCAGCCGGGCCCGGGCGTACTCGTCGAGGTCGATCTCGCGATTCTTCACGCCAGCAGTGTGTGCAAGCCGCCCTCTTTCGCGTCACGCCCCGGGATGGCTGTGGACAACTCCTCGAAAGCCGTGAGCTGTGGACAATGGTGGCCCGGATCTCACTCAGCGGACCTGCACGATGCCGTGAGCGCCCCGTTCCGCGTCGACCATCTGGTGGTTGACCATGGCGTAGTGCCCGGCCTCGGGGAAGACGGTCTCCACGAAGCCGCCCTGGCTGGCCAGCATGCCCAGCGTCTGGCTACCACCGTCGACGGCCCCGGGCACCCCGGGAGTGACCCCCTGCTTCAGCCGCCACGAGCCCTCGAACCAGACCGAATCGAACTGCGCCCCGACGATGTGGAAGGCCCAGGCGCGTTGCGGCCCGGCGTCCAGCACCCAGAAGCGCACCCGCTCCCCCACCCTGGCCGCCAGCGGGCTCTTGTCGTACTGCGCGGGGTAACCGTTGAAGACCACCGCATCGGGCCGCTCCGCCATGATCTTGGACATGTCGGCCACACCCGGCCTGCCGTCGGCGTCGGCGCCGTAGTACTGCTCACCCTGCACCAGCAGGTATTCCCGGTCCACCGGGGGCAGGTCCGGCGGGTCGATCACGACGGCGCCGTACATCCCATTGGCGATGTGCTGGGTCATCGGCATGGTCGAACAGTGGTACATCCAGATGCCGGCCCGCTTGGCGGTGAACCGGTAGACCAGGCTCTCCCCCGGCGCGATGGTGCGCATCGGCTGGTCCGGCGCCAACGCCCCGGCATGGAAGTCGATCCCGTGGCCCATGTCCCCGTCGTTGACCAGGGTGATCTCGAAGACGTCGCCCAGTTTCCCGCGCAGCACCGGGCCGGGGGCCGTCTGGTTGAAGGTCCACAGGGTCTGCCGCACTCCCGGGGCAACCTCCACCTCCTGGTTGGTGACCCGCATGGTCACCCGGTGCAGTTTCTGCTTGGCGGCCGGCGGCAAGGTGGCGTCGCGCGGCTTCCAACCCTCGGAATACTGCTTCGAGAGGTCCAGCGACGGGGTCCTGCCGTCGGCCTCGGCAGCGTTCGTGGCCTGGTGGGCGTGCCCAGCGCCAGCCGCTGGCGCCGCGGACTCTCCCGCCACCTCGATCCGCAGCACCATCCCCAGCTGCCGGTGCCCGGCCACCGAGCACCAGCCGTCGGCCGAACTGGCCACCACCCCGGCATCCACCACGGCGCTCTGGCCGGGCGAGAGCCGCCCGCTGGTGGCCCCGCTGGCCAGCACCAGGTCATGGATCATCCCGGCATCCCGGTTCTCCACGGTGATCTCCAGCCTGTTGCCCCTTGGAACCTGGATCACGTCGGGGGTGAAGCGCATGTTCTCGGCCACCACCGTGACCGCGGTGGTCTGGCCGGTGGCCGCCACGTCGGAACCCAGGGAACGGGCCCCGAACTGCCCCCGGAAGGAGACCGGGTCAACCGCCGCGGCCAGGCCGGCGGCCACCAGGCTCCAGACCAGCGCCCAGAGCAGGCCACGCCGGATCCGGTGCGGCCTGGGTTCCGAGACCTGCGGCGGCGCTCCGGCTCGACGGAGCCGCCAGGCCCGCACCAACAGGGGCAGGAAGAGGGTGAGACCCACGAAGGCCAGGGTGGAGGTGGTCACCTTCCACACCGAGGCGATCGGCAGGCAGAACAGGGCCAGCGACAGGTTCACCATGCCCAGCCGGGCGATCGCACCCCGCTCGAAGACGGCGGTGGTGGCGCGCACCATCGCCGGGCCGCCGCCCAGCACCACCGGCACCAGGTAACTGAGCGCACCGATCACCACCTGCAGCAGGAAGCCCACCAAAAGCGCCGGGACGGTCCCGCGCAGGGCCCCTACCAGCTGGGCCGGGCTGCTGCTGGCCATCCAGTGCCACAGCATCCACCCGAGCCACAGGCAGAACCAGAGCTGGCCAGCGGCCACCGAGAGCACCGCGAAGGAGGTGGTGCGCTTGCTGCGCCACTGTTCCGCCACAGGTACCAGCTGGGTGGCGACGCCGGTGAGGTAGACCACCGTCCCCAGGGCGCCCACCAGCCGCCACCACACCGGGGAGAAGCCCGCCAGCCAGGGCGCCAGTCCACAGGCCAGGATGCCCAGCAGGAAGAAGGGCAGGGCACTGCGGACGGCCCTCTCCACGCCCTCACCGGCCCGGGTGCGCAGCATGGTGGGCCACAGTGTGGTGAGGGTTCCCCAGACGGTCAACCCCACCCAGCCCAGGATGTTGAAGGCCAGGTGGCTGGCCAGCAGCTCGTCGGCCCATCGGCCGAAGGGCACGGCCATCAGCCCACCCAGCACCACCCCGACAGCCAGGCTCACCGCGGCCCAGCGGTACCAGGCCACCGTCATCCCGAAGCGCGACGGAAGGCTGGCCTTCGCCTGCCGCCCCAGCCCGACGACGGCGATCCCGGCCATCCCCAGCAGCAGGACCACACCGAGCCAGACCGGAATGGCCCACTGCCCCACCACGCCGGTGCTGAGCAGCACCAGTGCCGCGTTCAGCAGCGCCAACTGGCTGGCCTCGCGCCGGTGACCGCGGGGTGCAGTGCGCAGCACAGCGTCGGCGAAGTGGTTGCTCCACACCACGATCGCATTGCTGGCAATGCCCAGGGTGACGAAGTGCACCATCAGCCAGATGGCCCGGGGCACGAAGCGGTGGGCGCCCACCAGCACCACCGCCCCCAGTGCCCACAGCACCAGCGGGAGGGCGGCCCGGGTGTGCCAGTCACGACGAGTGGGGTGGGCAGCACCGCCGCCTTTTACAATGTCCATAGCGTGTTAAATGCTACCCGAGCCGTGCCACCGACCGATAGCCGCCCTGTCGGGGCGCCGACCTCAGGAGGCCGCGGTGTCCGGGCGACGAGCGGCCAGCGCCTCGACGTGCAGCAGGCAGCCGTGCTCATCGCCCATCGGCACCAACCGGGTGGTCGTCGGGTCCTCGCCCGCGGCCTCGATCAACGCCTGGACATAACCCAGGTGCACGGTGCAGACCACCTCGGGATGCCTGCGGGCGGCGGCCAGGATCGGGCAACTGCGCAGCACCAGGTTGCCGTCCACGTCCGGCAGCGTGGGCTCGAATCCCAGCCGGCCGATCACCCCGGGCAGTTCCTCGATGCGGACGTCGCCGTCGCGTTCGGTCACGGTGCGGTTGCCCCACGAGCGGCCGGCGGCGAGGGCCGTCTCCCGGGCATTCGGCATGGCGGCCAGCTGTTCGGCCAGCACATCGGAGAGCAACTCATAGTCCCGGGCCACGTCCTGGCTGGCACTGGTGGGGCGATACATCAGGGCGGGCCGGCCACGTCCGGTGGGCGACGAGGCCTCGCGGGCCACCAGCCCCTGCTCCAGCAGGGCGTCCAGGTGCTCCCGGACCGTGTTGGGATGCAGGTCGAAGTCCCGGGCAATCTCGCGGACCGTGCACAGCCTGCCCCGCTGTCGGACCGCCTCCAGCACCGAGGCCCGCGCGGTGGACATCGAGAGCGCGGACTGGTTCATGGATGGTCCGGATGGACCCTTGGTGGACATGCAGGAAGTTTACAAGAAGCTATCCCGGAGAAATTGGCCGGGGGCCAAGCTTCAGCCAAGCCCCATCCGCAGCGCCCGGTCCAGGTCTGACGGGTCGTCCACGAAGGCCCTCAGGAAGCCCGCGCAGAATCTGGCCAGGTCCGACGAGTCGGTCACAGGGCGCGCGCCGCTGGCCTCGGTGCATCGGCCGTCGGACTTCACCGCGATCGCCTTCGTGCCCCGGGTCACGAGGCACAGCGCCAGACCGTATGCCTCGGCCCAGCCGTGGGCAGCTTCGGCCGGGTCCACCGCCGGGTCCGAGCAGAGCCAGCCCAGGTCCTGTTCCCGGATCATCAGCAGCCCGCCGATGTCTCCCACGGTGTACAGCAGGTCCTCCAGGGCCGGCCACAGCAGGTCGGCGTCGACGCAGCGGTGGCCATCCACCACCAGGTGTGTCGAGACGGCGGCGGGCGCGCAGGCCATCAGGCCAAGCACTTCCCGGGCCGAGCCCTCGTCCAGTGCCGCGGCTCCGGCACAGTGCAGCCAGTCATCGGGCTGCAGCACCGGCCGGAAGCCGTTGGTGAGCTGGACATCCTGCCCCTGCTCCGCCAGAGCGCGCGCAAGCTCTCCCGAGCAGGCGTCGAAGCCCGGGCCCTGGCAGAGCACGTACCGCATGGGGCCCACGTTACCGGCCGATCAGGCGACCTCGGGAAGCGGGACCCCGAAGATTCCCTCGGCCCGCAGCTGCTCCCAGACCTGGGGGTTGACGGCGTGGTGGTTCATCTCGTCCAGGGTGTTGATCCACACCGTGGACCGGTTGATCCGACGCGCCCGCTCGATGCAGGCAACCATCACCGCGCCCTCCCCCGTCACCCAGGACGCGATTCCCAGCAGCATCAGTGGCCCATGCGCCCAGTCGTCGGGAGTCTGCGCCACCACCATTGCCCACAGCCGGGCACAGTCCTTGGCCGTGCGGCGCCCGATGCCCAGCAGCAGGTCATCCAGCACCGTCACCTCGCCGCTGAGCACCGCCAGCCGGGCCAGGTCCATCGGGTCCACCGGACGTCCCTCACGACAGGCCGCCAGCAGGTCCGGGTACAGCCGTCGGGCGGTGGCGTCCCAGTGGCTCCAGGGCCGGCCGCGCAGCTCATCCTCGGCGTCCAGGCACCAACGCTCCACCGGCTGGGGGCAGTCCTCGCCCGGGCCGGCCACCACCGCGACCGCGTCATCCCGGCTGGGCAACGCCACCAGACCGGCCACCACCGCCTGCGCCGCGACGGAGCTATGGGCCAGGTCGGCGACCCGGCCGCGCCTGCCCTCGCCCTCCCCGGAGCGGGAGTGCCAGTGGTCCCCCACGACGCTCACCGAGTCCAGTATCCGCTCCGGTCCGGCCCAGATCTCGGCCATGGCCAGCGCCTCGTCGGCCAGGTCCGGGTTTGCGGACCAGCAGGCCAGCACCACCCGCGGCCGGTCGAAGTGCTCCAGACAGTTGAGCAGGCTCTGCCGGGCGTTCTCGGGGATTTCCAGGGCGGCGAGCGGCAGGGCGCCGGTCATGCCCACCCGTCTGCCGTCGATCACCAGGAAGACCAGGCGTTCTTCGGGTTGGTAGCCCAGCAGGTACGGGATCAGGGACAGGAAGTCCTCACTGTCGTGGATGGCGAGTCGGGTCAGGTCCGCAGTTTCGGTGCTCATGCCACACACTGTCGAAATTGGAGGCACGATCGGTGCAGGCATGCACAACTGGTCATTCCTGGTGCTGGATCACCCGGCTGTGGACAACCGGCCCGGGCCCCGCCGGGTAGGCTGGGCGCACCATGACGCAGCCCTATCAGCCCGGGTCCCGGGACCCGTACCAGCCGTTCGGTCAGCCCGCGCCCGCACCGGTGAGCCCGTCGCAGTTCACCCCGCCGCCCAATCGCCGGCCGTTGTGGATCACCCTCGCGGTGCTCGCCCTGATCGCCCTGGCGGTGTTGGCCGCCACCCGGCTCGGTTCCGACGACGACGCCGAGCCGCAGGCGGCCCCCACCGAGTCGGTGAGCACGGGCCCGGCAGGCCAGGACCCGGCAGCCAGCACCAATCCCACCGTCGGGAGCACTCCGGGCACCGGGATCCCGACGTCGGTCCCGTTCGAGAACCCGCGCGAGGACACCGCCGGCACCTTTGAGGTCGTCGGCCACCGCTGGACCTCGGAGGGGCTACTGCTCACCCTGCGAGTGACGCTGGACCGGGGCCAGCAGCGGCTGGGCTTCTTCGCGCTGGACAACGCATCGGCAAGCCAGTACGACCCGTCACCGTCCGGTCAGGACTACCTGGAGGGCCAACCGATCACCGCGGGCCAGAGCCTGACCGGCACGGTGCTGTTCGCCAAGCCCCAGGGCGAGACCACGGTCTTCCTGGCTGGCACCCGACGGCAACAGCTGGCCGCCCTGAAGATCGCCGGCTGAGCGGTCGGGGGCCGCGCCGCTCAGCGGTGCACCACCACCCGGTCCCCCACCCGAACCTGGTCAAAGAGCGCCGCGATCCCGTCGTAGTTGCGCACATTCACGCAGCCGTGTGACGCACCGTTGTATCCCCGGGCGGCGAAGTCGGCCGAATAGTGCACTGCCTGCCCGCCCGAGAAGAACATCGCGAACGGCATCTTGGTGTGGTAGATCGTGGACACGTGGTCCCGGGACTTGGAATTGACCTGGAAGGTGCCTTCCCGGGTGGGTGTCAGCTCCGAGCCGAAGCGCACGCTCATCACGGTCTGCACCTTGCCGTCCACCACCCAGCTCAGCTTGTCTGCGCTCTTGGAGATGCACAGCACCCGGCCGCTCAGGCAACGCGGATCCAGCCGGGGCGCGCTCACGCTGGGCTGCTTGTTCCCCAGTTCCTCCTTCGTCGGGGTCCGGGTCATCGCGTTGAGTCGGTCCAGGGTGCGCTGGTCCACCTCCCCGGTCTCCGGGATGCCGCGCTTGGTCTGGAAGGCCTTCACCGCGGCCGTCGTCTGCTCCCCGAAGCGATCCGTCACCTTGCCGGAGAACCAACCGATCTGCTTGAGCCGAGCCTGCAGGTCCTTGACCTGGGCACCGGTGGCCCCCTGCTTCAACAGGGCCGGGCCCGGCTTGAGGATGTTGTACAGCTGGTCATGGGTGGGCTGCTTGGTGCGCCCGGCCAGGCCGGCCCAGGTCTTCTGGTCCACGGTGCCCGTAACCGGTAGGCCCCGCTTCTCCTGGAAGCCGCGCACCGCGGCCGCCGTGTCCTCACCGTAGCTGCCGGTGATCTTCCCCTCGAACCAGTCCAGCTGCTGCAGCCGGTGCTGCAACTCCCGCACCCGGTCACCGGTGGCGCCGGCCGCGAGCATGGTGGCCGAGGCGCTGGGCGTGGCCGGGGCGCTGGGCGTGGCCGGGGCGCTGGGCGTGGCCGAGGCGGTGGCCGCCGGGACGGCCGAGCTGGCCATCGACGTCGGGCTGGCCTGTCCCGCGACGCTCTGCTCCGGGGCGGGCTGGGCCTGCTGGTCCGTGGCTCCGCAGGCGCTCAGGGTGACCAGCCCCACACTTGCCAGGGCAATCAGGGCACGACGAGGGCGGTGGCAGGTCACGGTGTTCTCCTCCAGGGGACCGACGGGTGGTGGCGCGAGCGCGGCCCCAACGCTAGGCCACGCCGCTCGGGACACGCCCGTCGAAACCACCCGGAGCAGTGACACTTCAGGTTCACGCTGGCACCACGGCCGGTGGGTCCGGATCAGGGCAGCCAGTCCAGCAACCGCAGCAGCCGCCCCCGTAGCGGCGACGCCCGCTCGGCGAAGGCCTTCTGCCGTCGGACATAGTCGGCCCGGCCCGCCGGGGTCTCGACGGGAACCGGGGCGTAGCCCCAGCCGGACAGGTCATAGGCGCTGGCCCGCATGTCCAACTCCCGGATGTCGCGGGCCAGCTCGAAGGTGTCCAGCAGCAGCTCGGAGTCACAGGCCGGCAGCAACTTGCCCGCCCACTTGTACAGGTCCATCCCGACGTGCAGACAGCCCGGCTGGTCCAGCTCGGGCTGCTCTTCCCGGGTGGGGCGCAGCGCGTTCAGCGGCTCCGCGTCGGGGGTGAAGAAACGGAAGGCGTCAAAGTGGCTGCACCGCAGCCCCACCTGCTCCACCACCTCGGCGATCCGCTCCGGCTCGAAGCGCAGCGGCAGGTAGTGGTGCCGGGTCTGGTCCGGCGTCAGGTGGTAGACCATCGCCCATTCGTGCATCCCGAAGCACCCGAAGTGCGCCGGATTGGTGGCGGTGCGCCCCAGCAGGGTGCGGGTCCACTCCACCGTGCCGGCCCGCTTGGCCAGGAAGGCCGTCTGGTCCAGCTGACTGATCCCGTCGTCGTGCCGGTAGAACTTGCGGCCGGCGTACTCCCCGTCGGGATCACCAAGGGCGACGCCCGCACCCGGGTGCCAGACCATCAGCTCTCCCGGCCGCAGGTTGTAGTAGTCGAACAGGAAGTCCTCGACGGGATGCTTGCGCCCATGCCGGCGACGTTGGGCCACGCCGGCCAGCAAGGCCTCGGCCCGGGCCCGGTGGGCATCGCGTCGCGCCTGCCACTGCCGGGGCGCCAGGACGGTGATCTGTTCCGCCAAGGTCAGACGACCTCGACCGTCGGGTAGTCCGGGGACCACATCTGCTCGTAGATCTCCTGCACCGGGTTCTCCAAGACCCGATCGGCCAGCCCCTCCTTCTCGGCGGCCTTGGCCACCGCAATGGCCACCCGGGCCGAGACCGCCCGCAGACGGTCGATCCGGGGCAGCAGGGAGGCACCCAGTTCCCGTGAGGTGACCACCTTGGCCACTGCCTCCGCGGCGGCCAGGATCATCCCGTCGCTGACCCGGGTGGCTCGGGAGGCGGCCACGCCCAGCCCCAGCCCCGGGAAGACCAGGGCATTGTTGGCCTGGGCGATCTCGAAGAGCGTGCCGTGGTGGTCGACAGGTTCGAAGGGGGATCCGGTGGCGATCAGCGCCCGGCCGTCGGTCCATTCCAGCAGGTCGGCGGGCAGCGCCTCGGCCTTCCGGGTGGGATTGGACAGCGGCATGATGATCGGGGTCTGGCAGTGCTCGGCCATGTCCCGCACGATCTGTTCGCTGAAGGCACCGGCCTGGGCCGAGGTGCCGATGATGATGGTGGGGTGCACATTGCGCACCACGTCTGCCAGGCCCACCGTGCCGGGATCGTCCAACTGCCAGCCCTCCAGTTCGGCGGCGGAGCGGGCATAGGGTTCCTGGAAGTCGCGCATCTTGACGCCCTCGCGCAGCAGGCCGCGCGAACCGAGCCCCCAGAAACAGCCCAGCGCCTGTTCGCGCGGGATGCCGCGTTTCACCATCCGCTGCACCAACAGGTCCGCGATCCCGATGCCGGCGGTGCCGGCGCCGTGCACCACGATCCGTTGGTTCACCAGCCGCTGCCCGGAGCGACGCACTGCGGCCAGGATGGCGGCCACCACCACGGCGGCGGTGCCCTGGATGTCGTCATTGAAGGTGCAGATCTCGTCGCGGTACTTGTCCAGGATCCGGTGGGCATTGCCCGCCCCGAAGTCCTCCCAGTGGATCATCGCGTGTGGGTACATCGTCTGCACCGCCTGCACGAACCGGTCGACGAAGGCGTCATAGCGCTCCCCGCGCACCCGGGCGTGCCGGTAACCCAGGTAGCTCTCGTCGTTGAGCAGCTCGATGTTGTCGGTGCCGACGTCCAGCACCACGGGCAGGGCCCGGCTGGGGTGGATCCCGGCCGCGGCGGTGTAGACGCCCAGCTTGCCGACGGCGATGGCCACGCCGCCCACGCCCTGATCACCGATGCCCAGGATCCCCTCCGAGTCGGTCACCACGATCAGGTCGACGTCCTCACTGGGGTAGCCATAGGAGCGCAGCGCCGGTTCGATCCCGTCGGGGTCCTCGATGGACAGGAAGATCCCGCGCGGCCGGTGGTACCAGTGGCTGTAGGTCTCGATCGCCTTGCCGATGGTGGGGGTGTAGACGATCGGCAACATCTCCTCCAGGTGCTCCGTGAGCAGGCGGTAGAAGAGGGTCTCGTTGCGGTCCTGCATCGTGTTCAGGAAGACGTACTTGGCCAGGTCGTCGGATTCCTTCTGGTACTGCGCATAGACCCGCTTCAGCTGCTGGTCGATGGTGACCACATTCGGCGGCAGCAAACCGTTCACGTTGAGGTCGATCCGCTGTTGCCGGGTGAAGGCGGTGCCGAAATTGCACAGCGGATTGGTCAGCACCTCCCGGCCGCGGGCGGCGATCCGCAGCGTGTAGGTACCGTCGGGTTCCTGGTGGTAGCTGAAATTGGCCATGTCCTCAGCCTAGGCCCAGCCGCGACGGCCCGTGGGGCCGCCCGGGCGCTTGGCGCGGCTCAGTAGCCCAGGGTGGCCAGGCTGGTGCGCAGCTGGTCCGCCGAGCGGTGCAGCGCGGTCACCTCGGCGGGGTCCATCGGGATCTCCAGCACCCGCTCGATCCCGGCCGAGCTGACCAGGGTGGGCAGGGAGAGGGCCACGTCGTGGATTCCGTAGTAGCCCTGCAGCACGCTGGACAGCGGCAGCGCGGTGCGGGTGGGCGAGAGCAGCGCCTCCACCAGCCGGGCGCCCGCCAGACCAATTGCGTAGTTGGTGGCGCCCTTGCCCTCGATCACCTCATAGGCGGCGAAGGCGGCCTCGTGCGCCAGGGCCTCCAGCACCTCGTCGGTGAAGACCCGCTTGCCGGCAAAGCTCCACTCCCGGATCGGCACCGAGCTGATGTTGGCACTGGACCAGACCGGAAACTCCGAGTCCCCGTGCTCGCCGACGATGGTGGCGTGCACATTGCGCTGCGCCACCTTGGTCTTCTGGGCAATCAGGTAGCGCAGCCGGGAGGTGTCCAGCATGGTGCCGGTGGAGAAGACCTGCGCCGTGGGCAGCCCGCTGATCTTCTGCGCCACGACGGTCAGCACGTCGCACGGATTGGTGACCAGCACGTAGAGCGCCTCGGGCGCCTGCTCCAGCAACTGGGGCATCATCTGCTCCAGGATCTTGGCATTGGTGGCCGCCAGATCCAGCCGGGTCTGGCCCGGCTTCTGCTTGGCGCCCGCGGTGATCACCACCACCGACGAGTCCTTGACCACCGAGATGTCGTCGCCGCCCATCACCACGGAATTGGTGAACTGGGTGCCATGGGCCAGGTCCTTGACCTCGGCCTGCACCTTCTTGGAGGCGATGTCGTAGAGGCTGATCACGCTGGCCGAGCCGCGGATCAGTGCCGCATAGGCCAGCGAGGTGCCGACGGCTCCCGCGCCGACGATGGAGAGCTTGGACGGGTGACGAGTCGACTTGGCCATGGACCAATTCTAGTGCGGCAGCGGCGGCCCTCAGTCCTCCCCATGGGACCCGGATTGCGCCGGCTGGATGAGAGTGGCGATCTGCACCCGGTTGGACAGCCCCAGTTTCGTCAGGATGCGTGAGACGCACGCCTTGACGTTGCCGACGCTCATGTACTGCTGATTGGCGATCTCTGCGTTCGTGAGCCCTCGGGAGATGGCCAGGGCAACCTCCGCTTCGAGCTCGCTGAGCTGGGCGAGCGCGTCGAGGGACTGCTGCCGGGCCCTCCCGTCCGCCGTGAAGGCAGACACGAGGCGGCGGGTGATTGCAGGCGCCATCGTGGGTTCTCCGGAGCTCACCCGGCGGATGGCCGAGGCGAGTTCTGCGGGGCTCGCGTCCTTCAACAAGAATCCGTCGGCCCCCGCACCCAGTGCGTCCCTGATCATGTCGTCGGTATCCCACGTGGTCAGCACCAGGACGCGGGGTGAGGGCAGATCCTGCTTGATCGCACGCGTCGCCTCGATCCCATTCATGCCGGGCATGCGCAGGTCCATCAGGACGACGTCCGGGTCCAGGTGCCGGACCTGGTCGGTGGCCGCCTGTCCGTCACTGGCGGTGCCGAGGATCTCGATGTCGTCCTGCTCCGCGAGCATGGACGTGATCCCGGCCAGGACGAAGGCATCGTCATCGACCACGACGAGTCGGATCATTGGTTCTCCCGCAGTGGGACGGTGACCTCGAGAACATGGGTGCCCCCGAGGATGGCATGCGAGAGACTTCCCCCGCACAGCTGGACACGTTCCGTGATCCCCCGCAGCCCGTACCCAGCAGGGGTGGGGCTGGGAGCACTGACGGGATTGGTCACGACCAGCAGGCAGTGATCGGCCTCCTCTCGGACGGTGACCCGGATGGGGCCGGGGCTGCCGTGCTTGTGCGCATTGGTGACGGCCTCCTGGGCCATCCGGAAGACGTGTCGCCCGACACCGGGCGCAAGGTCCGCACAATCCAGGGCCATCTCGACCTGTACGGGGTTCGAGGGGGTACTGGCCTCCACCGCAAGCCGGGGCAGGTCGGTGAGGTCCGGTTGAGGGGCACCGGGCTGTTCCTCGCGCAGGTCGCTGAGAATGCCACGAAGTTCGCAGAGCGAGGCGCGGGCATTGGCCCTGATCAATGCGCCTGCCTGGGTGCGCTCGTCATCACTCATCACGCAGCGGTGTTCGAGGGCGGCCGAGTGCATGCTGATCAGGCTCAGACGATGGGCCAGCACATCATGCATCTCCCGGGCGATGGCCAGCCGTTCAGAGGCCTGGGCGGCGGTCACTGCACACTGCTGTTCCCGGGCCAGCGCCTCGTTCTGCTCCCGTAGTGAACGGACCAGGGCCCGGTGCGCACCGATGTAGCTCCCCCACGCAACAAGACATTCGACCCCCAGCGCCACGACGGCGAACCCCCACCCCGAGTTCTGGTACGCCCCGTCCGGGGTCCAAGGCAGCCGCCAGCGCACCAGTGCCAGCACCAGGTAGCTCGCCCCGGCAACCTGACCGCGCCACAACCCGCTCCTGCGTGCCGTTCCCATGACGTGGACGAGAGCCGCCCCACAAGCGGACGTCGACACGGCCGACAACGCCAGGCCCGCAACCACCCGCCCCTGTCGGGCTTGCCAGAACGCGATCATGCCCAGCACCGCGTCGCCCAGCAGCCACCCCACAGGTACTTCCACCTGGTTGCCGGCAGCACTGTCGAGGGCGCACAGGAGCACGAACAGCACGGTCACGGCTGCGAGGAGCGTGTCCCCTGGGCCCAGATGATTCTTCACCCGCCGATAGTAGAAGGGGCGCGTCCTTGGCGCGGGGTATCTTTCGGCCACATCTGACGACGGCGGACCACTTCTCCTGGCCGGGAGCAGACATTGCCTGACCGCTTGCGCGACGCTCACACCACATCACTCTCCTACCGTTGACAAGGGCAGACATTGCCCGACGTCAACGGAGGAGGAATGAATGGACATCGCGTCCAAGATCTTGCTCGTGACGAGCCTGCTGTGCCTGGCACTGGCGGTGGTCACGGCCCTGGCCCAAGTCATGAAGACCGGAATCAGGGGTGTGAGGTTCATGCCATCAGGACTGTTCCTGATCCTGTATGCCGTCACCTACACCGTCTGGCTCCTGTGGTGACCCCCGTGGTGGAGGTCAATGACCTCAGTGTCACGTTCGGTGGCACTCGCGCTCTGTCCAACGTCGACATCACCTTCGACCGTGGAACCATCCACGCCCTGCTCGGCCCCAATGGGGCGGGCAAGACGACCATCTTCAAGGCCATCCTGAAGACCGTGGACCATGAAGGCACCATCCGCATGGACCCACCACGGCTTCGGATCGGGCACCTCATCGAGTACCCCGCCTTCTACGCACGGCTCACCCTGCTGGAGAACCTCCAGCTCCATGCCGACTATCTGGCCGTTCCCCACGACGAACTACCCAAGCTCCTGTCACTGGTGGGGCTCGACCCCCACAAGGATCTGCTCTGCAGCAAGACCTCACTGGGCATGCGACAGCGCCTGGGAATCGCCCGCAGCCTGATCGGGGATCCACACCTGCTGCTGTTGGATGAACCCACGAACGGACTGGACCCGATGGGCATTCGGGACTGCCGGGAGCTCCTCAAGCACCTGCGTGACGAACGAGGCATGGCGGTGGTCGTCTCCAGCCACAACCTGACCGAAGTCGCCGCGCTCGCTGACCGACTGACCTTCCTGCAAGACGGGCGCACCGTCCAGACCGTTTCCCGCGGCCAGGAATCCCACCAGGACCTGGAGGACCTCTATCTCCGTCTCATGCAAGGAGGACAAGCATGATGCACCTGATCGGCAATGAATGGCGAAAGCTCCGCAGGGAGAAGGGACTGTGGTTCGCATTGGCCCTGCACCTCTCCCCCTGGGCGATGGTGGCCATCGCATCGCTCATGGGGGTCACGAGCGCCGGCCGATCGCGCTACTTCATCCTGCACAACCAGTCCATGCTCGTCACCGGCCTGGTGGCCTGTCTCGTCACCACCATCGCCTTTCACGTCGAGCTGGCCAATCGCACGTGGTTCGACTGGCTCACCCTGCCGCAAGGCGCGACCCGACTCATCCTGGCCAAGCTCGCCGTCATCACCGCGGTCCTCGCCGCGTTCCTCGCCGCGTCCACGGCCCTGATGGCAGGCTTGATGGTCTGCAGCGGTGCTGGTGCCGGGATCTTCCGGATGACGATCGCGTATCTCGCGCTCCAGTGCGGCACGTTCGCAGTCATGGTGGCCGTGAGCGCGGCCCTGTGCGTCCTGACGCGAAATGTCGTGGTGGTCAACATCGTCGGTGTGGCACTCGGCATGGTCACGGCGGTCGTGATGGGTGCCGACTTCTCCTGGGCTCTGCCCACCGCTTGGCCCTACCGACTGGGACTGACCGTGCTCGACGAGAGCTACGACTACCCGTGGCACGGGGCCTTGACCAGTGGCACAGCTGTCCACGCCGCGTGCACGGCCCTCGCACTGGTCATCTCCACCTCCTGCGCCCGACGGCCCGTCGTGATCAACGCCCCGATGCGATGATCACACGGTGGCGCGGACCCTGGAGTGACGCCACCCAGCGTGCCACGCTTCCCACACCGGACTAGTGCGGATCCAGCGTGGTCCACGCCTCGCGCAGCAGGTCCTCGTCGGGGCCGTCGATGATGGTGACTTCGCCGACCTGCCGCAGGCCCACCAGGCGCAGCGTGTTGCCCCGGGCCTTCTTGTCCAGGCTCATGGTGGCCCGCAGGGTGCTCCACTCCCCCGCGTTGTAGACCGTCGGCAGGCCGATGCTGGACAGCACACTGCGGTGCCGGGCCACCACCTGCGCAGGCAGCCCTACCGTGCGCGCGGCCACCTCGGCGGCGAAGACCATGCCGATTGCCACCGCCTCGCCGTGCCGCCAGGTGAAGTGCTGGAACTGCTCGATGGCGTGCCCCAGGGTGTGACCGTAGTTGAGGGCCTCCCGGCCCACCCGGTCGGCGGTGGAGGTGGCCTCCCGCAGGTCCCCCGAGACCACCTCCGCCTTGACTGAGACGGCGCGACGGACCAGCTCGGCGAAGCGCACGGTGCTGACGTCGACGGACTCGGTGGGGTCCTGCTCCACCAGTTCCAGGATCCGGGGATCCGCGATGAAGCCGCACTTGACCACCTCGGCCAGGCCGGAGACCACCTCGGCCGTCGGCAGACCGATCAGCAGGTCCAGGTCACACAGCACCCCACGCGGCTCGTGGAAGGCGCCCACCAGGTTCTTGCCGGCGGCAATGTTGATCCCGGTCTTGCCCCCCACTGCGGCATCCACCATGGCCAGCACGGTGGTGGGGATGGACAGGTAGCCGACGCCGCGCAGCCAGGTGGCGGCCACGAAGCCGGCCAGGTCGGTGGCGGCGCCGCCGCCGATCCCGATCACGACGTCGGAGCGGGTCATCCCGGCCGCGGCCAGGTCATCCCAGCAACGTTGCAGCACCTGCCCGGTCTTGGCCGGCTCACCGGCCGGCACCTCAATGGTGACCGGCTCCAGACCGGCCTGGCGCAGCAGCAGCGCCACCCGCTCGGCCTGGTCACTGAGCACGGGTTGGTGGATGATCGCGGCCCGGGCGGCACCGCTGGCCAATTCCCCCACCCGCTCCACGACGCCGTTGCCGATCTGCACCTGGTAGGGCTGCTCGGCGTTGACCTGCAGGGTGGCCATCAGTGCTCCTCGGGGTTGTCGTGAACGGGGTTGTCGTGAACGGGGTTGTCCTGCACGGGGTTGTCGTGCACGGGGTTGTCGTGCTCGGCCTTCTCCTCGTCCGTCCGGATCCCGAACTCGCCCAACACCAGCCGGACCACCGCATTGGGCTTGAGTCCGTTGGTGTCGATCCGGGTGGTTGCCACCTCGCGGTAGAGGGGCAGACGCTGGTTCATCAGCTTGACCATGGTGGAGTGCACATTGCTGGCGAACAGCGGCCGGCCGGCGCCGGAGATCCCCACCCGACGGCTGGCGTGGTGGGCGCTGACATCCAGCCAGACCACGTGTTGGTGGGCCAGGGCGGCGCGGATCTGGTCATTCATCACTGCGCCGCCGCCCAGGCTGACCACGCCGGGGCTGGCCAGGACCTCCAGGGTGACCTCGCGCTCCAGCTCCCGGAAGGCGGGTTCACCGCGGGTGACGAAGATCTCCCCGATCGGCATCCCGGCGCGTACCTCGATCTCCTGGTCGACGTCGGTGAACGGCAGCTCCAGCTTGCGGGCCAGCTTGGCGCCGACGGTGCTCTTGCCCGCGCCCGGTGCGCCGACCAGCACGATGGTCCGCGGCAGGGCGCCGTCGGCGGACGGCTCAGTCATGGATCCTCAACCCCCGTTCGGCCACCTGGGCCAGGTAGGACTCCAGGTTGCGCCGGGTCTCGTCGACGGAGTCCCCGCCGAACTTCTCCAGCACCACCTCGGCCAACACCAGCGCCACCATCGCCTCCGCCACCACGCCGGCCGCTGGCACCGCGCACACGTCGGAACGCTGGTGGTGCGCCCGGGCTTCCTCTCCGGTGCTGACGTCGATGGTGCGCAGCGCCTTTGGCACGGTGGCAATCGGCTTCATCGCCGCCCGGACCCGCAGCACCTCGCCGGTGCTCATCCCGGCTTCGGTGCCACCCGCGTGCTGGCTGAGGCGACGGATGCCGTCGGGGCCGCCCTGGATCTCGTCGTGCGCCTGGGAGCCGCGTACCCGGGCCAACTCGAAGCCGTCACCCAGCTCGACGCCCTTGATCGCCTGGATCCCCATCAGGGCACCGGCCAGCTTCGCGTCCAGCCGGCGGTCGCCCTGGGAGTGCGAACCCAGGCCCGGCGGCAGCCCCCAGGCCAGCACCTCCACCACGCCGCCCAGGGTGTCGCCCGCCTTGTGGCAGTCGGCCACCTCGTCCTGCATCGCCCGGCTGGCCCGGGGGTCGTTGCAGCGCAGCGGGTCGGCGTCGATCCGGTCCAGGTCCGCCAACGTCGGGAAGGTCGGCGCGGCCTTCACCGGCCCCAGCTCGACGACGTGGCTGAGCACGGTGATGCCGCAGGCCTGCTGCAGGAAGTTCTTGGCCACCTGGCCGATCGCCACCCGGGCGGCCGTCTCCCGGGCGCTGGCCCGCTCCAGCAGCGGCCGGGCCTCATCCCAGTCGTACTTCTGCATCCCGGCCAGGTCGGCGTGGCCGGGGCGCGGCCGGGTCAGCTTGGCATTGCGGGCCTGCGCGTCCAGCACGTCCTGGTCCACGGCGTCGGGGCTCATCACCTCGGTCCACTTGGGCCACTCGGTGTTGCCCACCATGATCGCGATCGGGGAGCCCAGCGTCTCGCCATGCCGGAAACCGCCCAGCAGGGTCACCTCGTCGGCCTCGAACTTCATCCGGGCCCCGCGGCCGGCCCCCAGCCGACGCCGGGCGAGGGCCTGGCGGATGTCGTCGGAGGAGACCTGGACATGGGCGGGGATGCCCTCCATGGTGGCGATCAGGGCCTGACCATGGGATTCACCGGCGGTGAGGTAGCGCAACATGCGCACCAGTCTTTCAGAGTTGGGCCCGTGCCTTGAGCGCTTCTTGTCCGGCGGACTTCAACAGGCCAAACGAGACCTCTGCCCCGGTCATCAGGCGCACCTGTTCGACGGCCTGGCCGGCCAACAGGTCCAGCCCGTTGAGCACCAGCTTGCCGGCGCGCTCGGCCTCGACGGCCAGCGCGGAGGGCCACGGGTCGTAGACGGAGTCGAAGACCACAGCGGCATGCTGCACCAGCTCGGCGGCCAGGTGGTCGGCGCCGCCCTCGGGGACGGTGGACAGCAGGATGTCGGAGTCGATCACCTGCCCGGGGGCCAGCTCCCGCACCGCGCACAGCATCCCCAGCGCATTGGTGCAGAAGCTCTTGAGCTCCCGGGCCCGTTCGGGGCGACGAGCCAGCACCAACACGCGTTCGACACCCATCTGGCGCAGCGCGACGACGGCGGACCGGGCGGTGGCGCCATTGCCGACGACGGTGGCCGAGTCCGCGGACTCGATGCCCGCCTCGGCGAAGGCCAGTTGGTAGCCGCCGACGTCGGTGTTGCGGACCAAGGGAACCCCACTCGTTCCCCGAGCTTGTCGAGGGGCCTCGACACCCTCGGCCGCCCTGGTGCGGTTCCTGCCCTGCGGCAGCACCAGGGTGTTGGCGGCGCCGACCAGGTCCACCAGCTCGTCGCCCTGACCGTACTGGCGGATCGCCACCTTGTGCGGCATGGTGACGCTCAGCCCGCGCCAGCTCTCGTCGAGACCGCGGACGAAGCCGTCCAGCTGCTCGGGCGCGAGGTCGACGGCGGTGTAGCCCCAGTCCAGCCCCAGCTCGCGGTAGGCGGCCAGGTGCAGGGCGGGAGACAGCGAGTGACCGGCCGGATGGCCGATCACCGCGCAGCGCTGGCCGGTCAGGCCGGGCAACCCGACTTGTCCTTGGCCGTCTTGCACCAGGCCTCCCACTGCAGCCGGTTCTTCTCGTGCTCTTCGAAGGTCTTGGCGAACTTGGTCTCGCCGGTCTTGTAGTTGACCGTCAGCCAGTACTTGTACTCGCTGTTGGTGGGGTTGAGCGCGGCCTTGATCGCCTTCTCGCCCGGAGCGCCGATCGGGCCCGGGGGCAGGCCGGCAGCCTTGTAGGTGTTGTAGGGGCTGTCCTGCTCGCGGAAGCCCTTGGGCAGCGGCTTGCCCAGCGGGGTCTTGGTGGCGTAGTAGCTGGTGGAGTCGAGCTGCAGCTGCATCCCGTCCTCCAGGCGGTTGTAGATGATGCCGGCCACGATCGGCTGGTCCTTCTCCTTGGCCTCGGCCTCCAGGATGGACGCAACCGTGATGATCTCCATCGGGGTGCGCTTGAGGCCCTCGGCCTTGGAGACCAGCTCATTGCGGGCCGCCACCTCATTGAACTGCTTGGCCATCAGCTTCAGGATCGACGTGGCCGTGGGCTTCTGGCCAATCTCATAGGTCTGCGGGAAGAAGAAGCCCTCCGGGTTGCTGCCCACCCACTTGGGCAGGCCCAGCGCCTGCGGGTTCTTGGCGGCCGCCTGGAACTGCGCCACCGGGATGCCGGTCTTCTTGCTCAGCACGGCAAACTGGGTGCTCATCCACAGCGCCTCGGGCACCGTCACGCGGTTGTGCACCTGGTTGGCCGGGTTGAGCAGCATGTCCACCGCGTCGTCGGCCGCAATCTCGGTCTTCAGCTTGTAGGTGCCGGCCTGGATAGTCTTGGCCTTCTCGTTCTTCGCATAGGCCTTGAGGAAGGCCTTTCGGCTCTTCACCACCTTGTTGGCCACCAGCAGGTCACCGATGTCGCCGCCCAACGAGCCCTCCGGGATGGTGATCAGGACGTCCTTGACCCCGGCACCCTCGGCATAGTCGTCGGAGGTCTTGTAACTGACGTAGGCGGTCTTGGCCTTGTCATAGACAAACCAGCCGCCGCCGAACAGCACCGCCAGGCTGAGGAGCACGGCGAAGGCGCTGCGGGCGTGGTAGCCCACCTTCTTCCAGTCCCGGTTGCCGTTGTTGTCCATGAACAAGCCGCTCACAGTCCGTCCTTACACGTTGGGTTGCCAGATCCCTCGGCGAGGGCCTGTTCCAGGATGGCAACCGCCGCCATCTGGTCGATCATGCCGCGCCGCTGGCGCGAATTCTTGCCCGCCTGGGAAAGGCGCTGGTGGGCGGTGGCACTGGTCAACCTCTCGTCCACCAGGGTCAAGGCTACGTCCCCGAGCTCATCGGCAAGGGATTTCGCCACCTCACGCATGGCGCGCGCCGCGATCCCCTCGTCGCCCTGCAGGGAGATCGGCAGCCCCAGCACCACCTCGACGGGTTCGTACTCGGCCACCAGTTCCCGGACCCGGCGCAACACCTGGGCCGGGTCCTTCGGCGTGTTCTGGATGGTGTCCACAGGGTAGGCCAGGATCCGCTGCGCGTCGCAGGCGGCGACGCCGATCCGGGCCTTGCCCCAGTCGAGGGCCAGCAGCACGCCGCCGGCCGTGGTCAGCCCCGCCACGCTCAGCCCTGCAGCGCGGCTTCGAGGGCGGCCAGCGCCTGCGGTGCGGCCGCGGCATTGCTGCCGCCACCCTGCGCCAGGTCATCCTTGCCGCCACCCTTGCCACCCAGCTGCTCGGCGGCCACGCGCACCAGCGCACCGGCCTTGGCACCCTTGTCCCGCGCCGCCGGGCTGGTGGCGACGATGATGGCCGGCTTGGCCTCGGTGCCGCCCACCAGGGCCACCACGCCGGCGACATCACCCAGCCGGCCGCGCAGTTCGGTGGCCAGGTTGCGCAGCTCATTGCCGCCCACCCCGGGCACCTCCTTGCTGATCACGGTGTAGCCGTTGACGTCGTGCGCGCTGGCCAGGATCTCACCGGCGCCGGCCAGCAGCTGCTGGGCCTTGAGGTCGGCAATCTGCTTCTCCGCGGCCTTCAGGTCCGCGACGAGCTTGTTCACCCGCTCCGTGAGCTGCTCGGGGCGGGTCTTGAGGATGTCGGTCAGTCCATTGACCAGGGCGCGCTCGCCGGCCAGATGCTTGAAGGCGTCGGTGCTGACCAGGGCCTCGAAGCGCCGGGCACCAGAACCGATCGACTGCTCACTGAGGATGTCGATCATCCCGATCTGCGCGGTGCTGGCCACGTGGGTGCCGCCGCACAGCTCGCGGCTCCAGTTGCCGTCGCCCAGCTCCACCATCCGCACGATCTCCGGGTACTTCTCCCCGAACATGGCCTGGGCACCCTTGGCCCGCGCCTCGGCCAGCGGCAGCTCGGTGGCGTGGAAGGCCAGGTTCTCCCGCAGCGCCTGCTGGCAGCGTTCCTCGATCTCCAGCCGCATGGCCTCGCTCATGGACTGCTGGCTGGAGTAGTCGAAGCGCAGGTAGCCGGGCTTGTTGTAGGAGCCGGCCTGGGTGGCCGTCGGCCCCACCAGTTCACGCAGCGCAGCACCCAGCACGTGGGTGGCGGTGTGCGCCTGGCAGGCGCCCAGCCGGTACTGCGCATCGACGATCGCCTTCGCCTCGGACCCGGCACCGAAGTCGACGCCCTCGGGCACCTGCACCTTGTGCACCACCAGGCCGGGCACCGGACGCTGGACGTCCAGCACGTCCAGGCTCACGCCGTCGACGACGATGCTGCCGGCGTCGGAGTCCTGGCCGCCGGACTCGGCGTAGAAGGGGGTCTCGGCCAGCACCAGCTCGACGGTCTGCCCGGCCTGGGCGCGGTCGCTGACCTTGCCGTCGGCGATGATGCCGCGCAGCGTGGTGGGCACGCTCAGCTCGGTGTAGCCCAGGAAGGGGGTCTCACCCTGCTCCCGCAGTTCGCGGTAGGCCTCGTGGCTGACCGTGCCGCCCTTCTTGGCCTTCGCGTCGGCCTTGGCGCGGTTGCGCTGCTCGGTCATCAGGGACTTGAAGCCCTCGACGTCAACGTCCAGACCGGCCTCGGAGGCCATCTCCAGGGTCAGGTCGATCGGGAAGCCGTAGGTGTCGTGCAGCTGGAAGGCCTTGTCACCGGTCAACTTGTGGGAGCCGGAGCCCTGCACGTCGGCCACCGCCAGGTCGAAGAGCTGCGTACCCTGGGTCAGGGTGCGACGGAAGCTCTCCTCCTCCGCCGTCGCGACGGGCAGTACCCGCGCCCACTGCTCGGTGACATCGGGGTAGGAGACCTCCATCAAGGATTTGGAGACCCCCAGCAGCTCCGGCAGCACCGGATCGCTCACGCCCAGCAGCCGCATGGAGCGCACGGAACGCCGCAACAGCCGGCGCAGCACATAGCCGCGGGCCTCGTTGCCGGGGGTGACGCCGTCGGTCATCAGCATCAGCGAGGAACGCACGTGGTCACCCACGACGCGCAGCCGGATGTCGTCCTCGGGATCCTTGCCGTAGGCCTTGCCGGCCAGCTCGGCGGCCCGCTCGATCACCGGGAAGACCTCGTCGATCTCGTACATGTTGTTCTTGCCCTGCAGCAGGTAGGAGATCCGCTCCAGGCCCGCGCCGGTGTCGATGTTCTGGGTGGGCAACTGCCGGGCGATGTCGAAGTCGTCCTTCGCGCGGACCGCGGACAGGTCCTCCTGCTGGAAGACCAGGTTCCAGATCTCCAGGAAGCGGTCCTCGTCGGCCTCGGGGCCACCGTCGGCACCGAACTGGGGCCCGCGGTCGATGTAGATCTCACTGCACGGGCCACCGGGTCCGGGCACGCCCATGTTCCAGTAGTTGTCCTTGAGGCTGCGCCCCTGGATGTGGTCGGGGTTGATGCCGACCTGCTTCCAGTAGGTGATCGCCTCGACATCGCCGTCGGGGTAGTCCGGGTGGAAGCCGGGGCCCAGCACTGTCACCCAGACCTTGTCCGGATCGAAACCCAAGCCGCCGTTGTGCTGCTCGGTGGTGACCAGCTCCCAGGCGTAGGCGATGGCCTCCTTCTTGAAGTAGTCACCAAAGGAGAAGTTGCCCAACATCTGGAAGAAGGTGCCGTGCCGAGTGGTCTTGCCCACCTCCTCGATGTCCAGGGTGCGGACACACTTCTGGTTGCTGACCGCCCGCTTCCACGGCGCCGGCTCCTCACCGGTGAAGAAGGGCTTGAAGGGCACCATGCCGGCATTGACGAACAGCAGCGTGGGGTCGTTGTAGAGCAGCGAGGCGCTGGGCACGACGGCGTGCTCCTTCGACGCGAAGAAGTCCAGGTAGCGACGACCGATCTCGGCTGCTTTCATCAAAGGTGTCCTTGCTCGTTGTCCTGCGGCGATTCTGCTGGGGTGTTTCCAACCGGGGGTTGGCCGGACAGGGGGTGTCCAGACGTGCGCCCAATGCTATCGGGTGTGGCCGACGCCAGCTCCCCGGCAACCGGACGGTGACGACGAGGGCGCCGCTCCTGCACCCGTCGGCCCACATCCCGGGCGGCGGTGGCACCCTTGCCCACCACCTCGGCGGTCTTGACCAGGGGCGTGCTGACCACGGTGGAGACAGTGGCGGCCTGCTCGGTCATGGTGGAGGCGTTGTGGCCCATCTTCGCCAACTCCTCGGTGACCTGGCTCAACCGGGCGATCTCCTGGGTCGTGGTGGCGACGGTGCCCTTCAACTCGTCCAGGATCGGCGTCGAGCCCTCACCCAGGTTGCGCACCGCGATCCGTAGTTCGTCCATCACGCCGCCCAACTTCAGCAGCGGCACGGCGCACAGCGCGACGAAGACCACCGCGGCCGCGGCGGCGACGAGTCCCGCAATCTCTCCCCAGGCCATGGTGTCGAATCCTACTCGACCAATGAATCCGTCCTGAGCGAACAACGCCCCGTGGCGGTCCCCGCACATCACCCCGCCCCATTAGAGTCGGCCTCGATTGACCGTTGCCCGCGGTCCCCTTCCCCTGGAGGTCCCATGTCTGACGAACAGCACGCCACCGACACGAAGCAGAAGTCCGAGGCCCCTCACCCGGACGACCCGCGCAAGCCCTCGTCACCAGCGGAGCTGCACAAGCCCGGCTGGAAGTTCACCGCCAAGAATGCGCTGCGCGAGTTCACCAATGACCAGTGCACGGATCTGGCCGCTGGCCTGACCTATTTCATGGTGATGGCCCTGTTCCCCGGTCTGCTGGCGCTGATCTCCATGATGGCGCTGTTCGGCCAGTCCGAGGGCGGCGCCCAGGCGCTGCTGGACATCGTGCGCCAACTGGCACCGGGCGATGCCTACAACCAGATCAAGGAACCGCTGATGAACATGGTCAACTCCCGGGGCACCGGGTTGGCTCTGTTCATCGGTCTGGCGAGCGCCATGTGGTCGGCGTCGGGCTATGTCGGCGCCTTTGGCCGGACCATGAACAAGGTCTACGAGGTGGCCGAGGGCCGCCCGATGGTGAAGCTGCGCCTGACCAACCTGGCCGTCACCCTGTTCTGCACCCTGGTGGGTTCCCTGATGCTGGTGGCCATGGTGGTCAGCGGTCCGATCGCCGAGGCCGTCGGCAACGTGATCGGGCTGGGCTCCCAGGCGGTGATGTTGTGGGGAATCGTCAAGTGGCCCGTGATGCTGCTGCTGGTGGTCCTGATGGTGGCCGTGCTCTACCACTTCACCCCCAATGTGAAGCAGCCCAAGTTCAAGTGGATGTCCGTGGGGGCCGCCGTCGCCATCCTGGTCTGGATCCTGGCCTCACTGGCCTTCGCCTTCTACGTCGCCAATGCCGGCAACTACTCCAAGACCTATGGCGCCCTGGCCGGCGTGATCGTGATGCTGCTGTGGCTATGGCTGACCAACCTGGCGCTCCTCTTCGGCGCCGAGGTGGACTCCGAACTGGAGCGCGCCCGCCAGCTGCAGACCGGGCTACGGGCCGAGGAGAGCCTGCAGCTGCCGCCCCGCGACACCAAGGGCATCGAGAAGCACGAGAAGAAGGAGGCCGAGGCCATGGCCGAGGCCCGCGACGTCCGGCTGCACGCCACCGGCGGGAAGCAGCTGGATGCCGCCGACCAGAAGGCCGCGGCCAAGCTGCGAGCCAAGGACGGCTACGACGAGGACGGATTCGTCGACGAGAAGTCCTGAGGCCACAAGCCCCAGCGACAAGCGAAACTCCCGGCGCCAGCCCCCACCACGGGGCTGGCGCCGGTCCTTATACCCAACGGGAGGAATTCTTGCGGATCGAGCAGCCCATCCCCCGCTTGGTGCCACAGATTTTGCGGTGAGAAGATGTCCCGGTTGTCCAATCCCGGGAGGATCTCTCGCATGAAACGATCAGTTGCCGCCACGGCGGCGATCATCGCCACGGCACTGCTGGCCAGCGGCTGCGCCACCAACCTGAGTGGTTCGGGGCTGCCCACCAGTTCGACGTCGGCGAGCCTCCCCCCGATCGCCGCCAATCCGGAGCTGATGGCCAAGCTGCCCACCCGGATCCAGAACAGCAAGAAGATCGTCGTGGGCACCAGCCCCACCTACAAGCCGGTGGAATTCCTGGAGGGTGACAAGGTCAGCGGCCTGGACATCGACCTGTTCGAGGCCGTCGGACAGCGCCTCGGGGTCCAGATCGAATGGGAGCAGAGCCAGTTCGACCAGATCCTGATCGGCATCCAGGCGCAGAAGTACGACGCCGGGGTCAGCGCCTTCACGGTCACCCCCGAGCGGATCAAGAGCGTCAACATGGTGAGCTACCTGTCGGCCGGGTCGCTGTGGACCGTGCAGAAGGGCAACCCGAGCAAGGTGGAGGCGGGCAAGCCCTGCGGCCGGACCATCGCGGTGCAGACCGGCGTGGTGCAGGAGCTGGAGCTCAAGGATGCGCAGAAGAGCTGCGGGGCCAACCCGATCAAGATCCTGTCCTTCTCCGACCAGGGTGAGGCGACGGCGGCGCTGGTCAGCGGCCGGGCGCAGGTGATGGCGGCCGACTCCCCCATCGCGCTCTACGCGGTCAAGATGAACGAGGGCACGATCGAGCAGCTCGGCGAGACCTACGACGCCGCGCCCTACGGCACGGTGGTGCGCAAGGACGACGCGCAGTTCGCCGAGGCGATCAAGACGGCCTTCGACGAGCTCAAGACCTCCGGCCACTACGAACAAATCCTGGCCAAGTGGAACCAGACCGACGGCGCGATCAAGGCCTTCGAGGTGAACCCGAAGTGAGCACCTCCGTCGAGAACACCACCGTCGAGCCCAACGGCCGCGGCCGGGACCTGATCGAAGCCGTCCCCGTGCGGCATCCCTGGCGCGGCGTGGCCGCCGTCCTGGTGGTCATCCTGCTGGCCATGCTCGCCCACCAGCTGGCCACCAATCCCGCCTTCGACTGGGGCTTCACCCTGGACGCGATGCGCCAGGTCCCCGTCGCCAAGGGCTTCTGGCTGGGCGTGATCCTGGTCACCATCGGCTCCATGGTGGTGGGTGTACTGGGCGGCATCCTGCTGGCCGTGATGCGGATGAGCCCCAACAAGCTGCTCAGCGGCGTCGCCTTCACCTATGCCTGGTTCTTCCGCTCGATCCCGCGCTATGTGCTGCTGTCAATCCTGGGCGGCGCCGGCGCCTTCTTCCCCAACCACATGGTGGGCATCGGCATCCCCTACGGCGCCCAGCTGATGAACCTTTTCGGGATCGACGCGTCGCTCAAGATCGCCAACCTGGACGCCAACCAGCTGTTCACCGGCTACCTGGGTGCCATGCTGGGCCTGGGCCTGTCCGAGGCCGCCTACTTCAGCGAGATTGCCCGCTCCGGCATCATCAGCGTGGAGAAGGGCCAGCACGAGGCCGCCACCGCCCTGGGCATGACCCGCGGCCAGGCGATGCGTCGGATCATCCTGCCGCAGGCGATGCGGGTGATCATCCCGCCCATGGGCAATGAGACCATCGCCATGTTCAAGGACACCTCCCTGCTGATCGCGCTGCCGTTGGCCGGTGAGATGCTCTTCCAGCTGCGCAGCATCGGCACCAACTACTACAAGATGATCCCGGTCTACATGGCGGCCTGCCTGTACTACCTGATCACCACCACCATCCTGATGATCGGCCAGAGCTGGCTGGAGAAGCGCTTTGGCCGCGGGCATGCCCCGCTCAACTACACCGGAGGCGACCACTGATGAGCACCGCTGACAATTCCGTCGCCGCCGACGACGTGCAGGTCCGCGCGATCAACGTGCACAAGTCCTTCGGGGCGCTGGAGGTGCTCAAGGGCGTCAACCTGGAGGTGAGGCGCGGCGAGGTGGTGGTGCTGCTGGGGCCGTCGGGTTCCGGCAAGACCACCTTCCTGCGGCTGATCAACCAGATGGAGACCCTGACCGGTGGCCGGATCTGGGTGGACGGCGAGCTGATCGGCGTCGAGGAGCGCGACGGCAAGCTCTACCAGCGCACCGAGAAGGACATCGCCCGGCAGCGCTCCAGCATCGGGATGGTCTTCCAGCGGTTCAACCTGTTCCCGCACAAGACGGCGCTGGAGAACATCACCGAGGCACCGATCGTGGTCAAGAAGACCCCGAAGGCCGCCGCCGAGACCCGCGGCCGGGAGCTGCTGGCCCAGGTGGGGCTGGCGGACCGGGCCGACTCCTTCCCCAGCCACCTGTCCGGCGGTCAGCAGCAGCGGGTGGCCATTGCCCGCTCGCTGGCGATGGACCCGGACCTGATGCTCTTCGACGAGCCGACCTCCGCGCTGGACCCGGAGCTGGTGGGTGAGGTGCTGAACGTGATGAAGGACCTGGCCGCCAAGGGAATGACCATGATTGTGGTGACCCATGAGATCGGCTTCGCCCGGGAGGTGGCGGACCGGGTGGTCTTCATGGACGGCGGCGTCGTGGTGGAGCAGGGCACCCCGGCCGAGGTGATCGACAACCCGCGCGAGGAGCGCACCCGGGCCTTCCTGGGCCGGGTCTCCCACTGAGCCCCACGAGAACAGATGCAGGATGGGGGGTCCGACGCAATTATTGCGTTGGACCCCCCATCTTGCATCTGTTCTCAGCGGGCACTCCGGCCGGGATTCGGTGGTCGGGATGGTTGGTCCTAGAATTCCGGGGTGAAAATGCAGCCGGGACGCCCGGACGACGACGCCTTCGGGCCGGGGATCAGCCCCGAGGACATGGCCACCACCCTGCGGGTGCTGGACGAGCTGGCCGCCCTGGAGCTGGAGCACCCGGACCAGATCGCCTTCAAGCAGGCCGTGAACCGGATGAACCGCACCATCCGGCACCGTCGTCGCCGCGCCGTGCGCCAGCCCATCGAGGATCACGACAACGCCATCCTGGAGCTGACCGCCACCGGTTCCCCGGAGCGGATCGACGACGAGACGGCCGGCATCCCGCTGGTCTCGCACGCACCCGGTGCCGTGGCCGGCGAACTCAAGGAGCCGCGGGCCTGCTACATCTGCAAGCGGGACTACACCACGGTGGACGCCTTCTACCACTGGCTCTGCCCGGAGTGCGCCGCCTTCAGCCACGGCAAGCGGGACCAGCGCTGTGACCTGTCTGGGCGCCGCGCGCTGCTGACCGGCGGCCGGGCCAAGATCGGGATGTACATCGCGCTGCGGTTGCTGCGCGACGGTGCTGACCTGACCATCACCACCCGCTTCCCGCACGACGCGGCGCGCCGCTTCAGCCAACTGCCGGACAGCGACGAATGGATCGAACGGCTCAGCATCGTCGGGATCGACCTGCGCGACCCCACCCAGGTGGTCAGCCTGGCCGACGAGGTGGCTGCCGGCGGTCCGCTGGACATCCTGATCAACAATGCCGCCCAGACCGTACGTCGCTCCCCCGGCGCCTACTCCCACCTGGTGGAGGGCGAGCAGGCGGCGCTGCCCACCGACCGCCCGCTGCCCAGGATGCTCACCTTCGACCGGATCAGCGAGGCCCACCCGGCCGCGCTGGTGGGCGCCGGCGCTGGCCTGGGCGCGGAGCTGGCCAGCCAGTCCGCGGCCCAGATGACCGCGCTGGCGCTGCAGGCCGGCAATGCCTCGCTGGAGAAGCACCTGGCCGGGACGGCGATCGACGCCGGCGGCCTGCTGCCGGACCTGGCCACCGAGAACTCCTGGACCAAGACCGTCGACATGGTGGACCCGCTGGAGATGCTGGAGGTGCAGCTCTGCAATGCAACCGCCCCCTTCATCCTGATCAGCCGGCTGCGCGAGGCCATGCGGGCCAGCACCGCCCGTCGCAAGTATGTGGTCAATGTCTCCGCCATGGAGGGCCAGTTCGGCCGTCGGTACAAGGGCGCGGGGCATCCCCACACCAACATGGCCAAGGCGGCCCTGAACATGCTGACCCGCACCAGCGCGCAGGAGATGTTCGAGACCGACCAGATCCTGATGACCGCGGTGGACACCGGCTGGATCACCGACGAGCGCCCGCACGACGAGAAATTGCGGATCGCGGCGGAAGGTTGGCACGCCCCGCTGGACCTCGTCGACGGAGCAGCCCGGGTCTACGACCCCGTGGTGATGGGTGAGCGCGGCACCGACCTGTACGGCGTCTTCCTCAAGGACTACCAGCCCTTCGCGTGGTGACGGGTGTCCCCCTGGGATCCATGGGTGGCACCATGGAGTCATGTCCAGCGACCAGCATCATGCGGCGGCCACGGGTGGCCTGTGGCAGCTCGACGACCCACGTCAGGTTGCCCCGCGGCCGGACGTCCACGGGCATACCCCACGCACCGAGCAGGTGACCCACGAGGCGGCGGCGGTGGAACGCATCCCCGTCGACGCGCAGAACCTCGGACTCACCGACCTGACCGCCCCCGGTCTGGCGATGGCCACTTCCCTGAACCCTGACCGGCGCCGGCACCGGATCGTGGCGCGGATTGCGCTGGCCCTGTTCATCCTGCCTGCACTGGTGCAGGTCGTCCTCGTGCTCCTGGAACAGCTCCGCTGACCCTTCAGGCACCGAGCATGACAGGATCTGGATCATGGACGACCTGACGGGCTACCTGGCCGACGTGCACCGCCGGGTGCTGCCGTTCACCGAGGGTGAGGTGGCCTCCTACATTCCAGCCCTCGCGGAGGCGGACCCAGATCCCTTCGGCATCGCCATCGCCACGGTGGACGGGCAGCTGCACGAGGCGGGCGACTCGCGCACCGAGTTCTCGCTGCAGTCGGTCTCCAAGCCGTTCACCTATGCCCTTGCCCTGCAGGAGGCCGGTTTCGAAGCCGTCGACGCGGCCATCGACGTGGAACCCTCCGGCGAGGCCTACAACATGATCTCCCTCCAGGACGAGACCGGGCGCCCCGACAACGCCCTGATCAATGCCGGAGCGATCGCGGCGACGAGCCTGCTGCCCCACAAGGGCCGCATGTCACGTCTGTTGCGCTTCTACTCCTCGTTGGCGGGACGCCTCCTGCACGCCGACGCGTCGATCGCCATGGAGGAGGTGGAGAACGGACACCGCAACCTGGCCATGGCGCACCTGATGCGCTCCTTCGACGTCCTCGGCGACGACCCGGTGGAGGCAACCCGTGACTACTGCGCCGCCTGCGCCACCATGGTCACCACCGCCGACCTCGCTTGGATGGCGGCCACCCTGGCCAATTCGGGCCGCCAGCCCACCACCGGCGAGCAACTCGTCGACCCGCTGGTGGTGCAGCGCGTCCTGTCAGTGATGACCATGTCCGGCATGTACGACGAGGCCGGCTGGTGGATGGTCCGCGTCGGGCTGCCGGGAAAGTCGGGTGTCGGCGGTGGACTGATCGCCGTCGCCCCCGGACAGTTGGGGCTGGCAACCTTCTCCCCGCGGCTCAACGAACACGGCTCCAGTGTCCGCGGCGTGCGCACCTGCGAGATCGTCAGCCGGGAACTGGACCTGCACATCATGGGCTCGCGCCGCTGACATCTCCACCAGTCGGTCTCAGGCCTTTCGCCCCAGCAGCCGCTTGATGGTGGCCAGCCGGTCCTTGATCTGGGCCTCATTGCCGTGCTCGGTCGGCCGGTAGTACTCCGCGTCCACGAGCTCGTCGGGCAGGTACTGCTGCTTCGCGACGGCATGAGGCGCGTCGTGGGCGTAGAGGTAGCCCTTGCCGTGCCCCAGATCCTGGGCGCCGGAATAGTGCGCGTCGCGCAGGTGCGGTGGCACCAGGCCGATCCGGCCCGCCGAGACGTCGGCCCGGGCCGCGCCGATGGCGGTGGTGACCGCATTGGACTTGGGTGCCGTGGCTGCCGCGATGGTGGCGTGGGCCAGGGTGAGTTGCGCCTCCGGCATGCCGATCAGCTGCACGGCCTGGGCCGCGGCGACGCAGGTCTGCAGCACCGAGGGTGCCGCCATCCCGATGTCCTCGCTGGCGCTGATGATCAGCCGCCGGGCGATGAAGCGCGGATCCTCCCCCGCCTCCAGCATCCGCGCCAGGTAGTGCAGCGAGGCATCCACGTCCGAGCCGCGCACGCTCTTGATGAAGGCGCTGATCACGTCGTAGTGCTGGTCCCCGTCCTTGTCATAGCGCAGGGCGGCCCGGTCGACGGACTTCTCCACTATCTCGGGGGTGATCTCGCTCTGCCCCATCGCGTCGGCGCCGGCGGCCGACTCCTCCAGGTAGGTGAGGCTGCGACGGGCATCTCCCCCGGCCAACCGGATGATGGTCTGGCGGGCCTCCGGATCCAATTGGTAGCGTCCGCCCAGGCCGCGCTCGTCGGACAGGCCCCGGTCCACCAGGGCACCGATGTCGGCGTCGGTCAGCGGTTTGAGGGTGAGCAGCAGGGAGCGCGAGAGCAGCGGCGAGATCACCGAGAACGACGGGTTCTCCGTGGTGGCGGCAATCAGGGTGACCAGCCGGTTCTCCACCGCGGGCAGCAGCACGTCCTGCTGCGCCTTGCTGAACCGGTGCACCTCGTCCACGAACAGCACGGTGGCCCGGCCGTGGGCCAGCTCCCGTCGGGCGACGTCCAGCTGGGCCCGGACCTCCTTCACCCCGGCGGTGACCGCGGAGATCTCCACGAACCGACGGTTGGTGGCGTGCGAGACCACCGAGGCGATGGTGGTCTTGCCCACCCCGGGCGGGCCCCAGAGGAAGACGCTCATGGCGGTGTTGCCCTCCGCCAGCCGACGAAGCGGCGAGCCCGGCCCCAGCAGGTGTTGCTGGCCGACGATCTCATCGATGGTGCGCGGCCGCAGCCGCACCGCCAGCGGCAGCTGGCCGTGCGTCGCCCCGCCCAGGGTGCCCCCCGTGGTGGCCTCGGCCTGGTCCTCGGCGGGGTCCGGGTTTCCGAACAGGTCCGTCACCCGAGCATCACCGGGGCTCGGCCGGGAAGTGCTCGTACAGCCAGACCAGGGTGGTGCGCCAGGCGTCCTCGGAGCTCATCTGGTGGTGGAAGATCGGCAGCGGGTTGTCGAAGGCGTGCCCGGCGCCGGGCCAGCTGCAGAACTCCACGTCGGCGCCCTGGGTCACCACCTGGTGGATGTGCTGCACGGTGGCGAAGGGCACGTACTCGTCGGCCTCGCCGAAGTGGTGCAGGCTGGGCACCTGGACGACGGGGATCTGGTCCACCAGGTCCGGCAGCGCGGAGCCGTAGTAGCTGACCAGGGCGTCGGCGCAGCCCGCACCGGTCGCGCCTGAGCAGGCGGCGTAGGCCAGGCCGCCGCCGTAGCAGAAGCCGATCAGCCCCACCCGGCCGCCGGTCTCCGGGCGCAGGCGCAGCCACGCCACGCAGTCCCGGATGTCGGCCACCGTCTCGTCCCAGGGGTTTCTGCCCAGGAGGTCCATGGCTCGGGGCATGGCGTCGGGCTCGTCGCCCTGCAGCACGTCGCCACCGATCCGCCAGTAGAGGTTGGGCACCAGCACGGTCCAGCCCTCGTCGGCCAGGTCAGCGGCCCGCTGCAGGAGGTAGTCACTGACGCCGAAGATCTCCTGCACCAGCACCATCCCGGCGCCGGTGCCGGACTCGGGGAGGAAGAGCTTGCCGGGGATCCTGCCGTCGGCCACCTCCACCTTGACCTTGCGCATGGTGACCTTGGACCTTGATTCCCAGGTACGGGGCAGGATGTTCACTTCGTCTCCTCCTCGGGGGTGTCCTGGAGCAGCTTGGCCCGCAGGGCGGCATGGTCCTCGTCCGTCCAGCCATGGGCCACCAGCCAGCCGTGGACGCCAGAGAACTGCTCGGTGCCGTACTCCTCGTCCAGGGCGGTCAGCAGCATCTGCATGGTGGCGGCGGGGGTGCTCTGGTCGGCCACCTGCTGACCGGCGAGGTCCTCCCGGTAGGTCTCGGTGTTGGCCAGCCGGTTGAAGATCAGCTCCACCCGCTGGTTGGTGGCGTCGTAGTCCGCGACGACCGCCTCCCGCTGCACCCCCACCTCAGTCAGGGACATCGCGATGATGGTGCCGGTGCGGTCCTTGCCGGCGGCGCAGTGCACCAGCACCGCCCCGGGCGCCTGGGCGATGGCCCGGATGGCCGCCACCACGTGTTCCGGCCGGCCGTTCAGGTAGCCGAAGTAGTGGTTGGCCAGGTGCTCCTCATGGCTGGAGTTCTGCCGGTCCAGCAGCACCTGCTCGTCCTTCCACGGCAGCTGTGCCTGTTCTTCCTCCTCGTCATCGGGGATGCCGGTCTCGGCGGAGTCCTCCGGGTAGAGGGTCAGCTCGTGGAAGGTGAGCGGCTCGGCCTTCAGCGGCCCGTCGCCGGTGCTGGCCCGTTCCAGGTTGGTCCGCAGGTCCACCACGTCGGTCACGCCGAACTCGTCCACCAGCCGACGCACCGACGCCGGCGGCAGGTCCTGCAGGTTGTCGGTGCGGATCACGACGCCGCGCCGGGTCCTCGCCCCGTCGGGAGTGGGCTTACCGCCGATGTCACGCATGTTCACCACGCCGGGCAGGTCGATCCAGCCGATCTCGGGAAGTTCCATGCCGCCCACGCTATCGCGCGGCACCGAGGCACCGAAAAGCTGGACGAGTGACTCAGTGGCGAGCCGAGGTCTCCTTGCGGCCGACATAGTCCAGCATCGCGTCCACTGCGGCCGGGACCGGCCGGCCGGCGGCGCGGTTGGCCAGACCACCGGCCAGGTAGATCACCGCGGTGACCAGCATCGGCCCCACGGTCACCCAGTCGGACGGGAAGCCGTCCTTCCAGACCTGGCTGGCGCCGAAGGTGAGCATTCCGCCGATGATCGCGATGATCGTGGCCCGGCCGTCGGTGTGCCGGAATCGCTTGAACAGGCCCAGCAGCAGCGGCATGCCGGTCACGCCCACCAAGGCGCCGAACCAGGTGATGATCATGCCGATGATGTCGCCGAAGGCGTCCTTGTTGAGGCCCACCACCACGGTCACGATGGTGAAGGCCACCGTGATGATCCGGGCCAGCCGCAGCGATCCGGCACCGCTCATCCGGGCCTCGTCGAAGCGGCGGCTGAGCACCGGCAGGATGTCGCGTTGGGTGACGGCCGAGAGGGTGTTGATGTCCGAGACGGTCATGCCCATGGTGGAGGCGAACATGCTGGCCAGCACCAGCCCGATCAGGCCGTGCGGCAGGTAGGTGTTGGTCAGCAGTGGGTAGAGCTGAGCCGCGGGCTTGTCCAGCCCGGGGTGCAGCAGGCGGCCAGCCCACATCGGCGCGAAGATCAGCAGCGGCCAGACGAAGTACAGCAGGGAGCTCAGCAGCTCGGCCTTGCGGGCCTCCTTGCCCGACGAGGTGGAGATGAAGCGAGCGGCGAGGTTCCAGTTGCCGCCGTTGTACTCGAAGGTCTTGGCGAACAGGTAGAGCGCACACCACAGCATCGTGTAACTGCCGTTGAAGGGGCTGGAGAAGTTCGGCTGGACCTTGTCCAGCTCCCCCCACATGGTGAAGTAGTTCAGCCCGCGGTTGCCCAGGGCCTGACCAACGCCGATCAGGATGACGATGCCGGCAATGAGTTGCACCCCGAACTGCACGAAGTCGGTCAGCAGGTCCGCCCACAGACCACCGATCGTGATGTAGACGAGGCTGACGGCACCCGACAGGATGATTCCCTGCCAGATGGGCAGGCCGGTGAAGCCATTCATCAGTACACCGATGGAGGCCCACTTCGCGCCGATGTCCACCAGCTTCATCAGGACGCCCAGCCATGCGATCACCTGCTGCGCGGGCAGGCCGTAGCGCATCTTGAGGTATTCCGTTGGGGACTGGATTCCGAGGTTCTGGCGCAGGCGCGGCCAGCGCGGCGCGAAGACCTTGGCACCGATGAGCGTCGCCATCGCGATCACGAGTGCCCACCACACGTACATGGTGAAGCCAAGGTTGTAGGCGATGGCTGCGTAGGCGACGAAGACGACGCCGCTGTGCCCGGAGACGTGGTGGGAGACCCCGGAGAGCCACCACGGCACATTGCCGCCACCCACGAAGAAGTCACCCGAGTTGGAGCTCTTGCGCCTGGACCAGAAACCGATCCCGATCATCAACGCGAAGAAGAACCCGACAACAATCCAGTCGAGAAGCGACACAGCAGACCACCTTGTCCGTCCGACCGGGGTCGCACCTTGTCAACGGCCCCGCAACGGCATGATCCTTGCCTCTCACCGACGACATTGCCTGCAGTTGCCATCAGTTGCCGTCGGGTCACGGCACGCGCTTCACCCACTGCTCGGTGGCGAACTTGGTGCGCACCAGGTCGGCCGCCTGGGCCAGCTCGTCGTCGGTGTAGTCCCGCTCGACGCAGCGGTACTGCCTCTTGAAGTACTCGAGGAAGCTGTCGATGATCGCGTCCCGGGCCATGCCGGTCTGGGAGCGCATTGGGTCGACGCGTTTGTTGGCGGACTTGACGCCCTTGTCGGACAGCTTTTCGCGGCCGATGCGCAACACCTCGAGCATCTTGTCCGCGTCGATGTCGTAGGAGGTGGTGACGTGGTGCAGCACGGTGCCGTCCACCAGCCGGCGCTGTGCCGCGCCGCCGATCTTGCCCTGGTCGGAGGCGATGTCGTTGAGCGGCACGTAGCGGGCGTTGACCCCCAGTTCGGCCAGGGCGCCGATCACCCAGGTGTCCAGGTACTTGTAGGACTGCTCGTAACTCAGCCCCTCCACGAGCGAGCCCGGCACCACCAGTGAGTAGGTGATGCAGTTGCCCTCCTCCATGAACATCGCGCCGCCCCCAGTGATGCGCCGCACCACCTCGATGCCATGCTTCGCGCGGCCCTCGTCGTCAATCTCGTTGCGGTAGCTCTGGAAGGAGCCGATCACCACCAGCGGCCGGTCCCAGTCCCACAGTCGGAAGTTCGGGTTGGCCTCGCCCCGGGAGACCCGGTTGGCAATCACCTCGTCCAGCGCAACGTGCATCTTGGGGTCCAGCTTGACCGGGCGGATCACGTCGAAGGTGAGGTCCTCCCACCGGGTGGCATTGCCCAGGGCCCGACGCACAGCCACGCCGACGGCCTCGGCGTCGAAGCCGATCAGCCGTGCCTCGGGACGCAGGCGCTGGTTGATGGCCTGCCGGATGTCCGCGACCCCGGACTCCTGGGGCAGTCCGGCCAGCGCGGCCGTGATGTCGTCCAGCGCCTCGTCGGGTTCCAGGAAGAAGTCTCCATGGACTGACGGCCGCACCAGCCGTCCGTCTTCCACCTCGACGTCGACGACGACCAGTTTGCCGCCTGGAACCTTGTACTCACCGCGCATGACGCCAGCCTATGGACACACGCAAGGAGGCCCGCCACCCAAATGGGCAGCGGGCCTCCACGTGCAGCGATCAGTTCTTGTCGGCGGGAGCCGCCTTCTTCTCGGCGGACTCCGCCTTGTCGGCGTTGTCCTTCTCCTCGTCCTTCTTCGGCTTGGCGTCCACGCCGGCCTCCTTGCGCTGCTGCGGCGTGATCGGCGCCGGAGCCGAGGTCAGCGGGTCGAAGCCGCCACCCGACTTCGGGAAGGCGATGACGTCGCGGATGGTCTCGAACTTGCCCAGCAGCATCACCAGGCGGTCCAGACCGAAGGCGATGCCACCGTGCGGCGGGGCGCCGAAGGCGAAGGCGTCCAGCAGGAAGCCGAACTTCTCCTTGGCCTCCTCCTCATTGATGCCCATCACGGTGAAGACCCGCTGCTGGACGTCGGGACGGTGGATACGGATGGAACCGCCACCCACCTCATTGCCATTGCAGACGAAGTCATAGCCGTAGGACAGGGCCGAGCCGGGATCGGTGTCGAAGCTGTCCAGGTGTTCCGGCTTGGGCGAGGTGAAGGCGTGGTGCACGGCCGTCCACTTGGAGTTGCCCAGCGCCACGTCGCCCGAGGCCGTCGCGGCGGCAGTGGACTTGAACATCGGGGCGTCGACCACCCACAGGAAGCTCCAGGCGTCCTCATCGATCAGGCCACAGCGCTTGCCGATCTCCAGGCGCGCGGCACCCAGCAACTCCTGCGAGCTCTCACGCTCACCGGCGGCGAAGAAGATGCAGTCGCCGGGCTTGGCACCGGCGGCCTCGGCGATACCGGCCTTCTCCGTCTCGGAGATGTTCTTGGCGACGGGGCCGCCCAACTCGCCGTCCTCCGCCACCGTGATGTAGGCCAGGCCCTTGGCACCTCGCTGCTTGGCCCACTCCTGCCAGGCGTCGAACTGGCGACGGGGCTGGGACGCACCGCCGGGCATGACGACGCAGCCGACGTAGGGGTTCTGGAAGACCCGGAAGGGCGTCTCGGAGAAGAACTCGGTGACCTCGCGGATCGGGTTGTCGAAGCGCAGGTCCGGCTTGTCGGAGCCGTAGTTGTCCATCGCGTCGTGCCAGGTCATCCGCGGCAGCGGGGTGGGCATCTCGACGCCGATCAGCTTCCAGCACTCGGCCATCACCTTCTCGGCCAGGGCGATCACGTCGTCCTGGTCCACGAAGCTCATCTCGATGTCCAGCTGGGTGAACTCGGGCTGCCGGTCGGCGCGGAAGTCCTCGTCGCGGTAGCAGCGGGCAATCTGGTAGTAGCGCTCCATTCCGGCCACCATGAGCAGCTGCTTGAACAGCTGGGGGCTCTGCGGCAGGGCGTACCAGCTGCCCGGGTGCAGGCGGGCCGGCACCAGGAAGTCGCGGGCACCCTCGGGGGTGGAGCGGGTCAGCGTCGGGGTCTCGACGTCGTAGAACTTCTCCTCGTCCAGCACCCGACGGATGGTGTGGGTGACCTGGGAGCGCAGCACCATCGCGTCGTGCATCCGGGGCCGGCGCAGGTCCAGGTAGCGGTACTTCAGGCGTGCGTCCTCACCGACCCCGGTGCGCTCGTCGATCTGGAAGGGCAGCGGCGCGGCGGCGCTGAGCACCTCCAGCTCCCGGATGGCCACCTCGATCTCACCGGTGGCGATGTTCGGGTTGATGTTCTCCTCGGTCCGGGCGTCGACCACGCCGGTAACCTGGATGCAGAACTCATTGCGCAGGTCGTGGATGCCGGCCTTGGCCAGGTACTCGTCGCGCACGACGACCTGGCAGATGCCCGACGCGTCGCGCAGGTCGATGAAGGCGACGCCGCCGTGGTCACGCCGCTTGGCGACCCATCCGGCGAGCGTGACAGTGGTTCCGACGTCGGCCCTGGACAGGGTCCCGGCCTCATGGGTGCGCAGCATGCGTATTCCTTTCTGGGGCGCTCACATAGACGGTGCGGCGCCGTGGTTGCGCCCACCACCCTAGCGGCTCGACGCCGCCACTTCCTCCCCAATTCCCCTCTGCCGCAGCATGCGGCCACCGCAGCGTGCGGCAACTGGCTGCAAGTACTGCGGGCAAGAGTTTCAGCCGCCGTAGCGTGGGACCAATGGAAGCGACCGCTGGCCACTTCCGTGGATCCCAACAACGAGGTTCGGAGGATTGCTGTGGCAAGACGCAATGGTGGGGAGCTCTCCACGGGTCGCGTGGTCTCCTACGCGATGGGAGATGTGGCGAACAACATCTCCTTCGGACTCACGTCGATGTTCCTGATGGTGTACATGACCGACATCGCCGGGGTTCCGGCCGCGGTGGGTGGCACCATCTACGGCGTCACCAAGATCTGGGCCGGCTTCTGCGACCTGTTCGCGGGCAACACCGTCGACAGATTCAACTCTCGCTGGGGGCACCTGCGACCCTGGCTGTTGATGGGCGGGGTTCCCCTGGCCATCTGCTTCGTCCTGCTCTTCAGCACCCCGGCGGGGATCAGTGAGCGCACCGCCATCGCCTGGATCCTGCTCTTCGACGCCGCCTTCCAGCTGTGCTACTCCTTCGTGAACATCCCCTACGGATCGCTGTCCGCGGCCATGACGCAGGACTCGACGGACCGCTCCCGGCTGTCCGGGGCCCGGTCGATCGCCGCCTCGGTGACCGGCGTGGCCCTGTCCGCCGTCGTCTCCCCGCAGTTCCAGAACACCGCGGCGGAGGGCGTGCGCCAGAAGTTCACCTACACCACCCTGGCGCTGGCCCTGCTGGCCCTGGTGCTGTACGCCATCTGCTTCAAGAACACCCGGGAGGTGGTCCCCCGCAGCCCGGGCAAGATCAACCTGGCCCGCACGCTGACGATGGTCAAGCAGAACCGGCCGCTGGTGGTGCTGTGCTCCGGTGCCCTGTTCATGCTCGGCTCGATGTACACCATGAGCGCTGTCGCCATGTACTACACGCGCTACGTGCTGGGGCACGCCTCCTGGTACACCTTCCTGGCCCTGGCCCAGGCGGTGGGCACCATCCTGGTGGCCTCGATCCTGCCCAAGCTCACCGTGGCCTTCGGCAAGCGCAAGGCCTACCTGGCCCTGGGCGTGGTGGCCGTGCTGGGTTACCTGGTGATCTACCTGGTTCCCAGCGGCAGCCTGCCGGTCGCCGTCCTGGCCTGGTTCCTGTTCGGCGCCGGCACCGGCGGCACCAACGCGATGATGTTCTCCATGCAGGCCGACACCGTCGACTACGGCGAGTGGAAGACCGACATCCGCTCCGAGGGCGGCAGCTACTCCATCCTGTCCTTCATCCGCAAGTGTGGCCAGGGCATCGGCGGGGCACTGGGGGCGGCCATCATCGGCGCCTTTGGTTATGTCGCCAAGGCCCCGGCCCAGTCGCCGGGGGCCCTGCACGGCATCCGGCTGGCCACCGGCGCGGTCCCCGCGGTACTGGCCGTGGCCGCCGTCGCGGTGATGTTCCTCTACCCGCTGACGGCCAGTCAGCACCGCAGCCTGGTCGGCGAGCTGAACGACCGTCGCACCCGGCGGGCCGCCGGGCAGACTCTGGGCCTGGACGCCCAGGAGCTGACGGTGGTGCAGCTGGGCGACGGCCGCAGCACCCGGCTGACGCGCAGCGACGCGCCGGTGATCACCCTGTTCGAGCGAGAAGGCTCCGGCGGGACCGAGATCGGCCCCAAGGTGGCCGAGGCGCTGGGGGTCTCCTTCACCGCCCAGCGTTTCAGTTCCCGACAGATCGCCCAGATGGACGACGACGTCGTCACCCCCAGCGGCTTCGACCGCTTCGTGCGCTCGCTGTCCTGGTCCGCCACCTCCGAGTCCGCGCTGGCGCAGGCCCTGGAGGAGTCGGTGGACAACCGGCTGGCCGACCAGGCCACCCGCGAGGTGCTGGAGGCGGTCAGCGACGGCGGGGTGGTGATGGGCCGAAACTCCGCCTACATCCTGCACAGCGCACTCGGTGCCTTCCACGTCCGGCTCACCGCCCCGCTGGCCACCCGGGCCGCCCGGGTCGCCGACCGCCTGGAGGTCCCGGTGACCAAGGCCGAGGCCCTGATCAGCACCGAGGAGGCGCTGCGCGCACAGCTGTCCGAACGGCTCTTCCATTGGGATCCGTACAGCGACGACTACTACGACCTGGTGATCAACACGGGTTCGATGACCTATGACCAGGCGGTGGAGATGATCGTCGGGGCCTACCTGGCCAAGTACCCGCGCACCGACGCGACACCCCCGAAGGCCTGAACCCCACCGGCCAGGCCCTGACCGCCCTGCCCTGCCCCCGGTGCGCCGAACCGATCGGTGCCGCTGGCCCCGGGCAAGGGGTCAGCGCCCGCCCCCGGGGGCCTGCAGGCACTGGCGCAGCAGCGCCAGACCGGGCTCCAGCCCGCGGGCGGTGACCAGCCGGACCACGAACAGGCCGTGGCCCGCCAGGACGGCGTCGATCCGCTTGTCCTGCCGGACCGCGGCCATCATCTCGGCCAGGCTGGCCGGGACCGTGCCGTCGACGCCTTGAGCGGTGACGGCGAATTCCGTGCCGCGGGGCGCCCGGGCCGCCAGCAGCCAACGGTGTCGGTGCCGCTGCCCCACCGGCACCTCCTCCACCACGAGCTCCACCGGGACTCCCCCGGCCAACGCACGGTAGCAGCGACGGGCACGGCCAATCAGTTCGGGCCCGAAGACCCGGCCCTCCAGCCGGAAGACGTCCACCCAGCCGACGAAGTCGTGGTCGGCGATGAAGTGGTGCACCAGGTCACGCCGACGCAGCCACCAGAAGAAGCTGACCAGCACCACGGTCATCACCGCGATCCCGACCACCCCCACCGCGACGGCCTTCATGGCGGGTCAGTCCCCCATCGTGATCCGGGGGCGCAGGTCCTGTTCGGCCGGCGCCCAGAACTCCGCATCGGCGTCGGTCTGCTCACCGGTTCGGATGTCCTTGACCTGGCCGTGTTGGCCGCCGAACCAGACATAGGGGATGCCGCGCCGGTCGGCATGCTTGATCTGCTTGCCGAACTTGTCCGCCCGAGGCGCCACCTCGCACGGGATCCGCCGGGCGCGCAGCGCGGCGGCCACCTCCTCGGCAGTGCCGCGGGTCTCCTCCTGGTCCACCGCCACCAGCACGGCGCTGGGCACGCTGCGCGATGCGGTGATCTGGCCCTTGGTGATCAGCGGCCCGAGCAGCCGGGTCACGCCCAGGCTGATCCCGACGCCGGGGAAGGTGACCTTGCCGTCGCTGGCCAGGGAGTCGTAGCGCCCGCCGGAGCTGATCGAGCCCAGCTTCTCGTGGCCCACCAGCTCCGTCTCGTAGACGGTCCCGGTGTAGTAGTCCAGACCGCGGGCGATCTTGAGGTCCGCGACGATCCGGCCGGGCACCCGCTGGTTGGCCGCATTGACCACGGCGCGCAGCGCCTCCAGCCCCTCGTCCAGCATCTCGTGCTCCACTCCCAGCGCCCGCACCTGCTCGACGAAGGAGTCGTCGGGGGTGCAGATCCCGGCCAGGGCGACGCACTTGCCAGCCACCTCGGGGCTCAGGCCCAGCTCGTCGACGAGCAGTTCCGCCACGGCGTCGCCGCCGATCTTGTCGAACTTGTCCACCCGCTGCAGCACGTCCAGGGTCTCGGTGATGCCCAGCCCGCGGTAGAAGCCCTCGGCCAGCTTGCGGTTGTTGACGTGCATCCGGGCCTGCGGCAGCCCCAGCTCGACGTGCATCCGCTCCAGCGCCGCCAGCATCACGATCGGCGCCTCGACGTCGAAGTGCTGCGGCAGGCTGTCCTGCGCGACGACGTCGATGTCGGCCTGCAGGAATTCCCGGTAGCGCCCCTCCTGGGGTCGCTCGCCGCGCCACACCTTCTGGATCTGGTAGCGACGGAAGGGGAAGGCCAGGTGGCCGGCATTCTCCAGCACATAGCGGGCGAAGGGCACGGTCAGGTCGAAGTGCAGGCCCAGGTCATCGTGGGCACCGGCCTTCTCCTCGGGGTCGGCGTGCAGCCGACGCACCACGTAGACCTCCTTGGTGATCTCGCCCTTGCGGGTGAGGGTCTCCATGGTCTCGACGGCGCGGGTCTCGATGTTGGCATAGCCGTGCAGCTCGAAGGTCTCGCGCAGGATGTCGAGCACCGCCTGCTCCACCATCCGTCCGGCGGGCAGGAATTCGGGGAAACCGGAGAGCGGCTTGGGACGGGCCATCACAGATCACTTCCATCGACATCGGGGTTCTGCAGCGCCACCAGGCGGTCGGGCTGCAGCCAGGGATTGGTCATCCGCTCGGCGGCCATCGTGGTGGTCGGGCCGTGGCCGGGCAGCAGGTGCGCCTCGTCGGGCAGGGGCAACACCTCGGTGACAAGGCTACTGGCCATCACGTGGCCGTCGCCACGGGGCAGGTCGGTGCGGCCGATCGAGCCGGCGAAGACCACGTCGCCGGTGAAGACCAGCTGCTGCTCACCCAGCTCGGGCAGCAGCAGGGTGCAGCCGGGGGTGTGCCCCGGCGCGTGCCGGGTGCCGAACCGGATCCCGGCCACCATCACGTCGCCCTCATAGTGCCGCACGTCGGAGGGCGGAGTGAACTCGGTGCCGCCGCACAGCGCCTCCAGGATCGGCTTCGCGTCATCCCCCAGGGCGCGCAGCGGGTACTGCAGGAGGTCGACGTCGGCCTCGTGCACCCAGACCGGCACGCCCGCCTCGTCGGCGATGGTGGCCGCGGCCGCCACATGGTCCACGTGACCGTGCGTCAGCAGCACCCCGTCCAGGCTCAGGCCGTACTGCTTGAGGCCCTGCCGGACCCCGTCGGCCGCGTCCACGCCCGGGTCGACGACGACGCACCGGCCGCCCTGTTCGGTTGCGAGCAGATAACAGTTGGCCTGCCAGGGGCCGGCCGGAAATGAGGCAATGAGCACAACTGGCACCATATCGGGCAAGATGGAGCCCATGAGCGAAACTGCAGGTCCGAACCCGTTCGGTCGCGTTGAAGACGATGGCACCGTCTATGTGGTCACCGCCGATGGTGAACGACGGGTTGGCCAGGTCCCCGATGTCGATCCCTCCGAAGCACTTGCCTTCTACGTCCGCCGATTCCAGGCACTGGAGACCGAGGTCGGTCTGCTGGAATCCCGGGTGAAGTCGGGCACCGTGGGTGTGGAGGAGGCCCGCAAGTCGATCAACTCGCACCGCAACTCCATCGCCGAGGCCAATGCCGTCGGCGACCTGGCCGGGCTGCTGGCCCGGCTGGAGGCGCTGGCACCCACCCTGGATGCGGCCGCGGAGGCGCGCAAGGCGGAGAAGGCGAAGGCCGCCGAGGCCGCCCGGGCCGAGAAGGAGCGGATGGTCGGCGAGGCCGAGAAGCTGGCCCAGGGCAATGACTGGCGGGGCGGGGTGAACCGCTTCCGCGCCCTGTTGGAGGAGTGGAAGGCACTCCCCCGGATCGACCGCGCCACCGACGATGCCCTGTGGCACCGGTTCTCCAGCGCCCGGACCACCTACACCCGTCGCCGCAAGGCCCAGTTCGCGGAGCAGAATGCCAAGCGAGAGGGTGCCAAGCAGCTCAAGGAACAGATCATCGAGGAGGCCCGTCCGCTGGCCACCTCCACCGACTGGGGCCCCACCGCGGGCGCCTTCCGGGACCTGATGGCGCGCTGGAAGGCCGCCGGTTCGGCCCCCCGCGCCGAGGATGACAAGCTGTGGGCCACCTTCCGCGGCATCCAGGACGAGTTCTTCGCCGCCCGCGACGCCGCCATGGCGGAGCAGGACCAGGAGTTCATCGGCAACCAACAGGCCAAGGAGGCCCTGCTCGACGAGGCCGAGAAGACCATCCTGCCGGTCAGTGACCTGGCCACCGCCCGGACCCAGTTCCGGGACTTCCTGGCCAAGTTCAACGAGTACGGCAAGGTGCCGCGCGACGCGATCCGGCCGCTGGATGCCCGGGTGCGCAAGCTGGAGAATGCCGTGAAGGATGCCGAGGCCGAGGAATGGCGCCGGACCGATCCGGAAGCCCGTCAGCGCGCCGCCGACACCGTCGCGATGTTCACCTCCCAGATCGAGAAGCTGACCAAGCAGGCCGAGAAGCTGGAGGCTGACGGCAAGGAGAAGAAGGCCAAGGAGGCCCGCGAGTCGATCGCCTTCAACCAGTCCCTGCTGGACCAGGCCCAGAAGGCGCTGGACGAGTTCAAGGCCTGAGCCGCCACCGATCCGACGACACAGCCCCCGCGACCGTGCTGGCCGCGGGGGCTGTTGCGTTGACGGCGGCTGCCGGGGATCGCCCGGCTCGGCCGACGGTGATCTGGGTCAGGAGCGCACGCGGTAGACGTCGTAGACGCCGGGGATCATCCGCAGGTGGCCCAGTACGTGGTCCAGGTGCGAGGGGTCGGGTGATTCGAAGCTCAGCCGCATGGTGTACAGCTGCCCCCCGGTGGCCTTCATACTGCCCTGGATGATGTTGAGGTGCTGCTCGGCCATCACCCGGCTGATGTCGGCGAAGGCGCCCTGGCGGTCCAACCCCTCGATCTGGATGTTGACCAGATAGCTGGTCTTGCCGGCGCTGTCCCACTCCACCTGCACGATCCGTTCCGGGTTCTCGAGCAGGTTGGCGGCATTGGTGCAGGCCCGTCGATGGACGCTGACCCCCTCCCCACGGGTGACGAAGCCCAGGATCTCGTCGCCCGGCATGGGGGTGCAGCACTTGGCCAGCTTCACGTACACATTCGGGTCCCCGGAGACCACGATCCCGGTCTCGGAGCGCTGGCTGGGGGTACGACGACGCCCGACCGGCGCCTCCTCCAGGGACTCCTCGGCCGCGGCCTCCGCGCCTCCGGCCAAGGTGATCAGCCGGTGCATGACGGCCTGGGCGCTGACCGTCTGTTCCCCGATCGCGGCATACAGGGCGGAAACGTCGGCCAGCTTCATCTGGTCCGCGATGCTGGTCAGGTGCTCGACGGTGAGGATCCGCTGCAGCGGCAGCCCGGACTTGCGCATCTGCCGGCCCAGTTCCTCCTTGCCGCGCTCGATCGCCTCCTCGCGGCGTTCCTTGCTGAAGTGCGCCTTGATCTTGCTGCGGGCCCGGGGGCTCGTGACGAAGTTCAGCCAATCCCGCGACGGGCCGGCATTCTCGTCCTTGCTGGTGAGGATCTCCACCACGTCGCCATTGCCCAGCTTGGACTCCAGCGGGATCAGCCGGCCATTCACCCGGGCACCGATGCAGCGCGCCCCCACCTGGGTGTGCACGGCATAGGCGAAGTCCACCGGCGTGGCCCCGGCCGGCAGCGCCTGGACGTCGCCCTTGGGGGTGAACACGTACACCTCGGAGGAGTTGATCTCATAGCGCAGCGAGTCCAGGAACTCGCTGGGATCCTCGGTCTCCTTGCTCCACTGGTTCAGGTTGTGCACCCAGGTCAGATCGGTGCCCTCGGCCTCGGAGGTGGTCCCGGCCACCGGATTGCGCAGCGCCTCCTTGTACTTCCAGTGCGCGGCGACGCCGTACTCGGCGCGGCGGTGCATCTCATGGGTGCGGATCTGCAGCTCGACGGGCTTGCCACCGGGCCCGATCACCGTGGTGTGCAGGCTCTGGTACATGTTGAACTTGGGCATGGCGATGTAGTCCTTGAACCGCCCCGGCAGGGGGTTCCAGCGCACGTGCATCACGCCCAACGCGGCGTAGCAGTCCCGCGGGGTGTCCACCAGGATCCGCAGGCCCACCAGGTCATAGATGTCCTTGAACTCGCGGCCGCGCACCACCATCTTCTGGTAGATCGAGTAGTAGTGCTTCGGCCGGCCGTAGACAGTGGCGTGGATGTTGGCGGCCGCCAGGTCCAGCTCCACCTGCTTGCGCACCTCACGCAGCTGGCGCTCCCGCTGCGGCGCCTCCTGGGCCACCAGCCGGACGATCTCGTCGTAGATCTTGGGGTGCATGGCCGCAAACGACAGGTCTTCCAGCTCCCACTTGACCGCATTCATGCCCAGGCGGTGCGCCAGCGGGGCGAAGATCTCCAGCGTCTCATTGGCAATCCGGGCCTGCTTGTCCGGCCGCAGGAAGCTGATGGTGCGCATGTTGTGCAGGCGGTCGGCCAGCTTGATGACCAACACCCGGATGTCGCGGCTCATCGCGATCACCATCTTGCGCAGCGTCTCGGCCTTGGCGGACTCGCCGTAGGTGACCTTGTCCAGCTTGGTCACCCCGTCCACCAGCAGCGCCACCTCCTCACCGAAGTCGGCGGTCAACTGCTCCATGGTGTACGACGTGTCCTCGACGGTGTCGTGCAGCAGCGCCGCCACCAGCGTCGGTTCGGTCATGCCCAGCTCGGCCAGGATGGTGGTCACGGCCAGCGGATGGGTGATGTAGGGGTCACCGGACTTGCGGGTCTGCCCTCGGTGGTAGTGCTCGGCCGTGTTGTAGGCCCGCTCCAGCAGCGCCAGGTCCGCCTTGGGATGGTTGGCCCGGACCACCTTGAACAGCGGGTCCAGTACCGCCGACGTCGGGGACTTGGAGGCTCCCAACCGGGCCAGCCGCTGGCGCATGCGCATCCGCGGCGCCTCGGGGCCAGTGCTGAACCGGTCCTGTGCCGCCGACATCGGGCTGGACGGAGTGGCGGCCCCCGGTGGCGAGTAGGGTCCGTAGACGCCATTGCTGCTCACGGGGGCCTCCAACGAGTTTCGGTGAGCCGGGGCTCAGACGGTCAGGATGGCGCTGTACGAGTCGATTCCGCTGTCGTCCAGCGCGGCGTGGCCGTTGAGGAAGCTGAGCTCCATCACCACGGCCACGTGGACCAGGTTGACGTCGAGCTTCTTCAGCAGCTTTGCCGTGGCGCCGATCGTACCGCCAGTGGCCAGCACATCGTCGACGACCATCACCCGGGCACCCGGCTTGATGGCATCCCGGTGCATGGTCAGGGTCTCGGTGCCGTATTCCAGCGCGAAGGCCTCCTCATAGACCGGGCGGGGCAGCTTGCCGGGCTTGCGCACCGGCACAAAACCGGCGCCCAGCGCGACGGCCACCGGGGCGGCGAAGATGAAACCGCGGGCCTCCATGCCGACGACGACGTCGATCTCACCGGGGGCGGCGGCCACCAGCTGTTCCACGGCCGCCTTGAAGCCCTGGGGCGAGGCCAGCAGCGGGGTGATGTCCTTGAAGGTCACCCCCGGCTTGGGGAAGTCGGGGACGTCGGTGATCAGGGACTGGATCAGGTCGAGCTCGGTGGTCATGATGTCTGCCTTCGTGGGTTCACTTGTTCTTGCGCGAGGAGCGCGTGGTCCGGGTGCGCTGGGTGCGTTCCCCGGTGGCGGCCAGCGGGGCCGCGACGCCCTCGGCCACTGGCTCCCCGTCCCGGGGCTGGTGGCGCTGGGCGCGACGCTCAAGCTTGGCGCGGTGCTGCTTCATGCCGGGCTCCCGCTCCTTCAGCCAGGCCAGCAGCGGCGTGGCGATGAAGATCGACGAGTAGGCGCCGGCGATCATGCCGACGAACAGGGCCAGGCCCAGGTCCTCCAGCGGGCCGGATCCCAGCACGAAGACGCCGGCGAAGAGCAGCGCCGCCACCGGCAGTACGCCGATGATGGTGGTGTTCAGGGAGCGGATCAGCACCTGGTTGACGGCGGCATTGGCGGCCTCGGAGTAGCTGCGACGCTGGCTGGTGAGCCCACGGACATTCTCCTTGACCTTGTCGAAGACCACCACCGTGTCGTACAGCGAGTAGCCCAGGATGGTCAGCACGCCGATCAGGGTGGCCGGCGTGACGGTGAAACCCACCAGCGAGTAGACGCCGATGGTGACCAGCAGGTCATGCAGCAGGGCGACGATGGCGGCCACCGACATCTTCCAGTCCCGGAAGTAGGCCCAGATCAGCAGGCTCACCAGGCCGAGGAAGACCACCAGGGCCTGCAGGCCCTTCGCGGTGATCTGCTTGCCCCAGGAGGCGCCGATCAGGGAGTAGGCCACCTTGTCATTGGTGGTGTTGGCCGCCTTGGCAATGGCGGTGCGGACCTTGGTCACCTCGTCGGTGTTCAGCGTGCGGGTCTGGATCTTCACCTGGTTCTCGCCGACGGTCAGCACCTGGGTGGAGTCCAGGTCCTTCAGGCCGGTGCCCTGCACCGCCTCCCGCATGGTGTCCACGGTCTGGGCGTTGACCTGGACGGGGGCGCTGAAGTCCGCGCCGCCCTTGAACTCGATGCCCAGCTTCAGGCCCTGCAGCAGCATCGAGCCGATCACCACGGCCAGGATGCCGGCAGAGATCAGGAAGAACAGCTTGCGGTGGCCGATGAAGTCCCAGGAGATGTCGCCGGTGTAGAGCCGGTGGGTCAGACTGAGCTTCTTGCCGTTGACGTCGACATTGCTGGCCTGTTCGCCGGACAGCTGCTCGTCGGTGGGGACGTGGGCGGTGCTCATCAGGCCTCCTCGGTGGTGGTGGCGGCCTCACCGCGGCGGGTACGCGCCTCGCGGGAGTTGCGGGTGGTCTTGTGGCGGGGCGCCCGGGTGCGGATGCCCAACAGCGAGTTGCGGCTGACGCCCATGTGCTCGGCATCCAGACCGGACCACTTGTGGCCCTCGCCGAAGAACTTGGTGCGGCCCAACAGGCTCATCAGGGGCTTGGTGAACCACCACACGATGGCCAGGTCGATCAGGGTGGTCAGGCCCAGGGTGAAGGCGAAGCCCTTCACCGCGCCGACGGCCAGGACGAACAGCACGACCGCACTCAGCAGGGAGACGCCGTCGGCAATCACGATGGTGCCGCGGGCCTTCTGCCAGCCGGTCTCGATGGCCGAGCGGAGGCTGCGGCCGTCGCGGATCTCGTCGCGGATCCGTTCGAAGTAGATGATGAAGGAGTCGGCCGTGACGCCGATCGCCATGATCGCGCCGGCGATGCCCGGCAGGTTCAGGGCGAAGCCCATCGCCTCACCCAACAGGCTCATCGTCGCCCAGGTGATCACCGTCGCGATGATCAGCGATCCGACGACGATGATGCCCAGGCCGCGGTAGTAGAGGAAGGAGTAGGCCACCACCAGACCCAGGCCGATGAGGCCGGCGATGATGCCGGCCCGCAGCTGCTCGCCGCCCAGGGTGGGGCTGACGGTCTGCACCTCGGAGACGTCGAACTTCAGCGGCAGCGCGCCGTAGTTCAGCACATTGGCCAGGTCCTGGCCCGACTTCTGGGTGAACGAACCGGTGATCTGCGCCTGCCCGTTGAGGATGGCCGACTGGATCGCGGGGGCGGAGACCACCTTGGAGTCCAGCACGATCGCGTTCTGGTTCATCGGCTGCTGCTTGCTGACCAGGGCGGTGGTGACGGTGCCGAAGTTGGCCTTGCCCTTGTCATTGAAGGTCAGGTCGACGGCCACCTGCAGCTGGCCCTGGGGCACACCGGCGGTGGCATTCTTCACGTCCTTGCCCTCCACCACGACGGGGCCGAGCAGGTACTTGGCCGTGCCCTCCCGGTCGCAGGTGAGCAGCGGCAGGTCGGGATTGTCCGGGTACTCCTGGTCACAGGTGTACTTGGCGAAGTCCGCCTGGACATCGGCCGGCGGCTGGTAGGCCATCGCGGTCTTCAGGTCCAGCACCTTGCCGGTGGACTTGATCTTGGACCGGTCCACCGGGCTCGGTGCGACGGTGGGCAGGCCCGGTGCCGACGCAGCGGCCGACGCGCTGGGGGCGGCCGAGGCACCCGGCGTCGCCGAGGCGCCCGGCGTCGCGCTGCCGGTGGCCGACGGCTGCGCCGACGGATCCGGGGTGACCGGCTCCACGGCGTAGACATTGCGGAACATCAGCTGGGCGGTGGCACCGACCATGTTGGTCAGGTCATCGCTGGAGACATTGGGCACGCTCACCACGATGTGGTTGCCGCCCTGGGTGGCCACCGAGGACTCACCCACGCCCAGACCGTCGACGCGGTTCTGGATGATGGTGCGCGCCTGCTCCAGGTTCTCCGGGGAGATGGAGCCACCACCATTGGTGTTGGACGCGGTCAGGGTGATGGTGGAGCCGCCGGCCAGGTCCAGGCCCAGGCGCGGCTTCCAGGTGTGGGCCACCCCCATCAGGGCGTACAGCGCGGCCGCGCACAGGAGGAAGATGATCAGCGTGCGGCCGGGGTGTGACCGGCCCGTACTGGTTGCCACAGTGTCTTGTCCTTACTTCCTGAACCAGTCAGGCGGGGGTGGATCAGTTGGGGCGGGCGGAATCGCCCGGAAGGTTCTGGTCAGCGACGGGGGCTTCGACCGGCTCAGCCGCCGTGGTGGGGGCCTCACCCACCGGGGTGGTCTTCTCAACCACCGTGGTGGAGGCCTCAGCCACCGTGTCCTCGGGGTCGGCGAACTCGAATTCCTCGTCCTGCGGGGTGACAATCCGCACCAGCGCCTGCTTCATCGCCGTGACCTCGACGCCGGGAGCGATCTCCACGATCAGCTGCTCGTCACCCACATGCGTCACGGTGCCGAAGATCTGGCTGGTGAGCAGCACCCGATTGCCCTCCGCGACCGAGGCCCGGAGCTCGTTCTGGGCGGCCATCTGCTTCTTCAGCGGGCGCTGCAGCAGGAAGGTGAACAGCAGCATGCCCGCGAGCACCAACATGATGGTGGTGGCTCCGCTGGCAAACATCGGGGTCATCGGGAATCCATTCCGTGGACGGCAGGGGCGGGACACGGGCGTGACCCAACGGACAGCGTACCCACTGCCGTGCCCCAGCGACGATTCATCGGGCGGCGTGGACCCGATCCGGCGTCGACCTTGGTCAGCTGAACAGGTCTTCCTGGGTGTCCCCGACGCCCCCCGACGCCGACCCGGGCGGGGTCAGCCCGAGGTGCTGCCAGGCCCGGTGGGTGGCCACCCGGCCCCGCGGGGTGCGCATCAGGAAGCCCAGCCGCACCAGGAAGGGTTCGGCCACCTCCTCCACGGTCTCGGTCTCCTCCCCCACGCTGATGGCCAGGGTGGACAGCCCCACCGGCCCGCCGCCGAACTTGGTGCAGATGGCCTGCAGCACGGCCCGGTCCAGCCGGTCCAGACCCAGGGGATCCACCTCGTACAGCTCCAGGGCCTCGGCAGTGATCCGTCGGGTGACCCGGCCCTGGTGGCGCACCTGGGAGTAGTCCCGCACCCGCCGCAGCAGGCGGTTGGCGATCCGGGGGGTGCCGCGGGAACGCAGCGCGATCTCCCGGGCGGAGGCGTCGTCCAGGTCGACGTCGAGCACCGCCGCCGAGCGGTGGACGATGTGCTCCAACGCGTCGGAGCCGTAGAAGTCCAGTTGGGCGGTGAAACCGAAGCGGTCCCGCAGCGGGCCCGGCAAGAGGCCGGCCCGGGTGGTGGCGCCCACCAGGGTGAAGGGCGGGATGTCGATCGGGATGGCGGTGGCCCCGGGCCCCTTGCCCACCACGACGTCCACCCGGAAGTCCTCCATCGCCAGGTAGAGCATCTCCTCCGCTGGCCGGCTCATCCGGTGGATCTCGTCCAGGAAGAAGACCTCGCCCTCGCTCAGCCCGGACAGGATGGCGGCCAGGTCCCCGGCATGCTGGATGGCCGGGCCGGAGCTGATCCGCAGCGGCGCCCCCATCTCGGCGGCGATGATCATGGCCAGGGTGGTCTTGCCCAGGCCGGGCGGGCCGGAGAGCAGGACGTGGTCCGGGGTGGTGCCGCGGTGCCGGGCCGCGGCCAGCACCAGGCCGAGCTGGTCGCTCACCCGGGGCTGGCCCTCGAACTCGTCGAGTCTGGACGGGCGCAGGGCGGCCTCGACGGCGCGTTCCTCGGGCTCGGCGTGCGGGTCAACCGGAGAGTGTTCCACCCGACCCAGCCTACTTCCGCGCCAGGGAGGCCAAGGCGGCGCGCATCAGCACGGCGATCCCCACCGCCGGGTCGGCCTCCACCAGATGCGCGACGTTGTCACAGGCGGCCTCGGCATCCTTGGCGGACCAGCCCAGGCCCTGCAGGCCGTCGGCCACCTGTTCCCGCCACTGGGCGGCGCCGTCGCCGCTGGGGGTCGGGGTGGTGACGGCACCCAGCGAGTTCACCTTGTCCCGCAGCTCGATCACCATCTTCTCGGCCCCCTTGCGGCCGATCCCGGGCACCCGGGTCAGGGCCGCCAGGTTCTCACTGGCGATCGCGGCCCGGAAGTCATCGGGGCTCATCACGCTCACCACCGCCTGCGCGATCTTGGGGCCGATGCCGCTGGCCGACTGCACCAGCTCGAACAGGTCCCGCTCCTCGGCCTCCTGGAAGCCGTAGAGGGTGAGCGAGTCCTCCCGCACCACCAGCGAGGTGTACAGCGTGGTGGCGGCACCCAACCGGACCGCGGCGGCGGTTCCCGGGGTGCACAGCGCCTTCATGCCGAAGCCGTTCAGGTCCAGCACGACGAAGGTGGCGCCGACGGCGGCGACCTGTCCGGTGAGGTGGCTGATCATGCGGGTCTCCTGGGGATGCGACGGGTGGGGGCCTGGGCGGGCCGTTGCCGGGCGGCCTTCTCCACGGCCTCGGCGTAGCGATTGGTGGCGGCACCCCGCCAGACATGGCAGATGGCCAGGGCGACGGCGTCGGCGGCGTCGGCGGGTTTCGGCGGCTCGGCCAGCTTCAGGATCCTGGCCACCATGGTGCCCACCTGGGCCTTGTCCGCCCGGCCGGAGCCGGTGATCGCGGCCTTGACCTCGCTGGGGGTGTGCAGGGCGACGGGGATGCCGTGCCGGGCGGCTACCAACATCGCGATTCCGGCGGCCTGGCTGGTGCCGGTGACCGATTCCAGGTTGTGCTGGGCAAAGACCCGCTCCACCGCGACGGCCTCCGGCCGATGACGGATAATCCACTCCTCGATCCCGTCGTGGATCCGCAGCAGCCGCTTGGCGTGGTCCAGGTCATGCGGGGTGCGCACCACCCCGACGTCGAGCAGGTCCAGCGGACGGCCGGGGACGCCCTCCACGACGCCGATGCCGCACCGCGTCAGGCCGGGATCCACACCCAGTACCCGCATCCTCGTCCTCCATTCCACGCACATACCCCAGCCAGGATCCCCGACGCTGTTGCTGAGCCCTCGGCAAGCTCGGCCGCCCTGGTTGCGCACGCCTGGTCGTGGCCCACCAGCCACATCACCCCTCGAACACGCGTTCGGAATCCTACTCCAGTAGGCTGCTCGGGTGGTGCTGCTTGATTTCGTCGGTGTGTTTGCCTTCGCCCTGTCCGGAGGCCTGGTCGGCGTGCGCCGGCACTTCGACATCTTCGGAATCCTCACCCTGGCCGTGGTCACGGCCCTGGGCGGCGGAATCGTTCGGGACCTGCTGCTGGGGATCACTCCCCCGTCGAACATCACCAACCTGCCGCTGTTCTGTACCGCACTGGCTGCTGGGATGATCACCTTCTACTCCGAACGCCCCGTCTCGAAACTGCGCCGCACCGTGCTGGTGGCCGACGCCGTGGGCTTGGGCGCCTTCTGCGTCACTGGCACGCTGACCGCGATCCATGCCGGCCACCCGGGGATGGAGGCCGTGATGGTGGGCGTGATCACCGCCGTGGGTGGCGGGGTGCTGCGCGACGTCCTGGCCGGGCAGGTGCCCAGCGTCTTCTCCCCGGAGCTCTACGCGCTGCCCGCCCTGCTGGGTTCCCTGTTGACCGACGCCGCCGCCCGGCTCGACCTGACCAGCCGCCCGGTCATCGGCCACCCGCTGCAATGGGTCCTGATGGCTCTGGTCTGCGGTCTTCGACTGGCGGCCATCAGGTTCGGATGGCACTCCCCCACGCCCCGCCGCCCGGAACGCGACTGATGCTGTTCAAGACCGTGACGGGCCCCGCACCCGGCTTGGTGCGCGGCCCGTCCAGGTTGTCCGGCCGGGGTCAGTCCTCGGCGTCGATCCTGGCCTGCAGCTCGGGGCTGAGCTCCACGTTGGTGTACACATTCTGGACGTCGTCGGACTCCTCCAGGGCATCGACGATCCGCTCCACCTTCTCCACCGTCTCCAAGTCGTCGATGACCTGGCCGAAGCTGGCGACGAAGTTCACGTCGGCGGAGTTGTAGTCGATCCCGGCGGCCTGGACGGCCTTTCGGACCTCCACCATGTCGTTGGGGTCGCTGATCAGCTCGAACTCGTCGCCGTTGTCGTTGACGTCCTCGACATTGGCCTCGATGGTGGCCTCGAGCAGCTCGTCCTCGGTGATCTCGCGGGTCTCGGTCTTGCGGCCCTCACCCGGCACCTCCATGGTCTTGGCCACGGTGACGACGCCCTTGCGCTCGAACAGCCGCTGCACCGAACCGCCGTCGGCGATGGTGCCGCCATTGCGGGTCACGGCGACGCGCACCTCGGAGACCGCGCGGTTGCGGTTGTCGGTGAGCACCTCGATCAGGATCGCCACGCCGGCCGGGCCATAGGCCTCGTACATGATGGTTTCGTAGTTGACGGCGTCGGCACCCACACCGGAGCCACGCTTGACGGCGCGGTCGATGTTGTCATTGGGCACCGAGTTCTTCTTCGCCTTCTGGATGGCGTCGTAGAGGGTCGGGTTCCCGCCAGGATCACCGCCGCCAACGCGTGCCGCAACCTCGATGTTCTTGATCAGCTTGGCAAAGAGCTTGCCGCGCTTGGCATCGATGACGGCCTTCTTGTGCTTCGTCGTGGCCCATTTGGAGTGACCGCTCATGCGTCAACCTCACCTCTCGTGCAGAATCCTGACGCGCCATGCTACCCGCTGCGGACCCTGTGCCCCCAAACCGGCGGTCAGCCGGCCACCAGCTCCCGGCCGTAGAGCACCACCATCTCCTCCGCCTCGTAGCCCACCGACTCGAAGAGCAGCACCGCCCCGCCGGGGTCGGTGGTGTCGACGCCCACCCCGGCACCGTCCAAGCCGGCGTCCAGGAAGGTGCGCATCGACGCGATCAGCAGCGCCGAGCCCACATTGTGCCCCCGCCATGCGGGCCGCACACCGAGCCGGTCGGTCCACCCCTCGGAGAAGCTCTGGGCCTCCCAGTCCTGCACGTAGGCGCTGTTCATTGCGTAGCCCACCACCTGCCCGTCGACGGTGGCCACCCAGGACCATTCGGGCCGGGCGGCCCGGCGCCGCATCGAGTGCTCCCAGGCGGCGCGGGAGACGGCATGCACGCCGGGCACGTCGGCGAAGGCCTCATTGTGCGCCAGCCGCACCTGCTCGCTGAAGTGCGGATGGTAGGGCTGCAACCCGATCCCGTCCGTGCGCGGCATCGACGGCAGGATCCGCGGCCCATTGTCGTCGGCGAAGGTGCGGTGCATGTCGAAGTACCAGCGACGCGCGGTGAATCCCGCCGCCTCCATCATGTGGGCGTGGGTGCCCGCCTTCTGTTCCACGAAGCGGGTGAGCAGCAGCCGGTTCAGCTCCGGGTGCTCCAGCCGGATCTCGTCGAACCACTCCTGGGCCCGGGCCACCTGCCACTCCAGCAGCCGTCGCCCCAGCTGCTGGTGTCGCCAGGCGGGGTGCACGCCACCATCCAGCCAGACCTGGGGCTCGCCCACGTCCAGACCGCGGATGTGGTTCCAGCCATAGGCGACGATGGTGCCGCCCTTGTCCCGGCCCACCACGGCATCGGCCTCGGGGGTGGCTCCTGGCGCGGAGAAGTACTCCTCCAGCTCGGCCAGGCTGAGCCGCTCCACGGGGTCGTCGAAGTACTCGATGGCAGTCCGCAGTTCAGCGAGCTGCTCGAGGTCCTCGGCTACCAGGGCGCTCCATTCCAGGCCGCCCCCGACGAAGGGGTCCACGCCGCTGGTCAGTTCCCGGGGTTCTCGGCCCGGCGGGGCAGCCGCCACCGCTGGATCGAGGGGCTGGCGTGCCAGTCCACCACGCTCCAACCACCCTTGCGGGCGGCACGTAGCAGGCCGACGTCGGGTTGCACCGCCACCGGATTGCCGACGGCATTGAGCATCGGCAGGTCCACGTGGCTGTCGGCATAGGCATAGGACTGGGCGAGGTCGATCCCGTGCTGGGCGGCGTGGTGTCGCAGCCAGGCGGAGCGGGACTCGCCCACCATCGGTGGCTGTGCCAGGAAGCCGGTGCAGATGCCGTTGTCATCCACCACCAGCTCCGACGCGACGATCACGTCGAACAGGTCCTCCAGGGGCCGGGTCAGCGGCCGGATCACGCCGGTCATCAGGATGGTGACGTGCCCGGCATCGCGGTGCTCCTGGATCCGGGCAATGGCCTGCGGGGAGAGCCGATCCTTGACGAAGGGCGCCATCTGCTGGTCCACATAGGCCTCCAGCCGGCTCATCTCCATGCCGGCGTAGCGACGGTAGATGGAGCGCAGGAAGGTGGCCCGGTCCCGACGATCCGCCCCCAGGTAGCCGGGCAGCGAGGCCGCCACCTCGGCCAGTTCCCGCACCCGCCCCGCCGGGGACAGGTCGGGCAACCGAGCCCACAGATAGGTCTCCACCACATTGGTGTCCATCACGGTGCCGTCCAGGTCGAAGGCGGCCAGCACGGTGCCCGGCTCCGCGGGCTTGAGCTCCTTGTAGGTGCTGGAAGGCTTGCCGCGACGGTTGCGCAGCGCCTCCAGCCGACGCACCGGATCGGTGATCGCCGGAGTGTGGATCTCCATCATGTAGGTGCGCCAGTCCACCGCCGAGGTGTCGAAGGCGAAGGCGGCCACGTCCTCGGGATGCAGCGAATTGTGCAGAGCCATGGTCCGGTCGTCGACGAAGTGCACCTGGGACTGCAGGTACTCCCCGTACAGGCTGAGGTAGCGACGCAGGAAACTGAGGCTCTTGCCCTGCTTGTCCAGCGCGGTGGCCGCCTGCCGGGTGTACTTGCCGCGGGGGGCCCAGCTGAGCGCGCGATTGCCCACCTTGTGCGCCTGCTCGGCAACTTTGAGGAAACGCTCCACGGGCTGCTCGCCGGGGAACTTCCAGGTGGCCAGCGGCGCGACCGTCCCGTCGGAGCGGGTATAGGGATGCTGGCTGAAGTACTCCCGGATGTACTCGTAGATCTCCCGGAAGGTCATCGGGTTCCGGGCACCGGTGGAGCAGTGGTAGAACTCCGGCTGGCCGATCTCCGGTTGGGTGGCGCAGACCGCGACGATGGCGTTCACCACGTGGTCACAGGGCACGATGTCCAGGGCCGCGTCGGGAGAGGCCGGGAACTCCTTAAGCTGCCCCTTGCCATAGGCCAAGATGATCGGGTCGGCCATCTTGAAGCCCTCGATCCACCCCGGGTAGGGGTGCACCAGACTGGACTCCACGATGGCGGGCCGCACGATCGAGACCTTGATGTCCTTGCCCAGGTCCGCCACGACCCGTTCCCCCATCGCCTTGGCGAAGGTGTAGACATCGGTCCAACCCAGGGAGCGGGCACGCTCGGTGCCGGCCTCCACCAGCTTGGCTTTGACCCACGCCTGCCGGCGTCGTTCCGTGTCCTCGGCGGTGGTGAGGAAGCCGGCCTGGCGGTGCTCCCGCTCCGCCTGCTTGCGCAGCTCCGCCAGCTGCTCGGAGGTGCGGCTCTGGGCCTCCACCAGCTCGCCCATGGCCAGGGCCTGCCGGGTTTCCTCGCGGTAGTCGACGTCGTGTTCATGCGCTGCCTCGGGAATGGCGCCACGACGCCGGCCCGCCGTGTAGGCGGTGGAAATGTGCACATAGTGCGGGATCCGGGCCAGGGTGCCCTGCTCGTCCCGGCAGGCGGCCAGCATGGCCTCCATCAGCGCCTGGGTGCCCAGCACATTGGTCTTGAAGGCGGAATCGATCGGCGGGTCGAAGCTGACATCACCGGCGCAATGGATCACCACATCCAGGTCCCGCGGCAGCTCGGGCACATTCGGCAGGTCCCCGGAGAGCACGTCCACCCGGTTCTCGCACAGCGCGTCGGCCCCGCCGGCGGCCTCGGCCAGCTCCTTGAAGATGGGCTTCTTCAGCAGGGACACGACGCGGTCCCGCGCGGTGACCGAGCCCTTGGGGCGGACCAGCACCACGGCCCGGGTGTCGGGCAGCTCGGTGAGGATCTTCCACAGGATCTGCTCCCCGATGAAGCCGGTCACGCCGGTCATCACGATCTTCTTGCCGGCGAGTTCCTCGCGCAGCCGGCCACCCTGCAGCAGCGCCGTCATCGCTCGGCCTCGCCGGTGGCGGCGGCCAGCGCCTCGGGCAGGGTGAAGTTGCCGACGTACAGGGCGGTCCCGACGATGGCACCCTCCACGCCGATCGGAACCAGCCCGCGCAGCTGACGCAGGTCGTCCAGGGTGGAGATGCCGCCGCTGGCCACCACGGCGGCCTCGGTGCGGGCGCAGACCTGCCCCAGCAGTTCCAGATTGGGACCGGTCAGCATGCCATCGCTGGCCACGTCGGTGACCACGTAGCGCTGGCAGCCGGCGGCATTGAGCCGCTCCAGGGTTTCGAACAGGTCACCACCCTCGGTGGTCCAGCCGCGGGCGGCCAACCGGGTGCCCTTCACGTCCAGACCGATCGCCACCCGGTCACCGTGCTCCTTGATGATCCGCTCGCACCACTCCGGGTTCTCCAGGGCAGCGGTGCCGACGTTCACCCGTCGGGCCCCGGCCTGCAGGGCGCGCTCCAGGCTGGCGTCGTCGCGGATGCCACCGGACATCTCCACGTTGATGTGCAGTTCGTCGACGATCCGGGCCAGCACCTCGTAGTTGCTGCCACGACCGAAGGCGGCATCGAGGTCCACCAGGTGGATCCATTCGGCGCCTTCGCCCTGCCATCGGCTGGCGGCCTCCAGCGGGTCTCCGAAGACCTTCTCGGAGCCGGCCACACCCTGGACAAGCTGTACGGCCTGCCCGTTCTGGACATCTACGGCGGGAAGCAGAACAAGAGAATTCACGACTGAACCCTAGCCCATCGTCGTGTTGTCCCCGAGGGACAACCAGTTGGTCAACAGTCCGGCACCGGCGGCGCCGGACTTCTCCGGATGGAACTGGGTGCTGCACACCCCGTCCCGTTCGGTGGCGGCCACGAAGCGGTCGCCGTCGTGCTCCGCCCAGGTCACCGACGCGGTGTCCCCCGTGGCGTGCACGCCGTAGGAATGCACGAAGTAGAAGCGCTCCTGGGCCAGTCCGGCCAGCAGCCGACTGCCCGCGGCCACCTCCACCCCATTCCACCCCATGTGCGGCAGCCGGGCGGAGGTGAGCCGTTCCACGGTTCCGGGCAGGATTCCCAGGCCGGGCGTGTCGTGCCCGTGTTCCAGACCACGCTCGAACAGGATCTGGTGGCCGACGCAGATCCCCAGCAGCGGCCGGCCCGCCGCCACCCAGCGATGCACCAGGTCATCCCCACCGACGGCCCGCAGGCCCCGCATGCAGGCGGCGAAGGCGCCCACACCCGGCACCACCAGCCGGTCACAGCGCAGCAACTCGTCGTGGCTGCTGCCCAGCACCACCCGCGCCCCGGCCGCCTCCAGCGCGCGACAGGCGGAGTGCAGGTTCCCGGAGCCGTAGTCCAGGACCGCGACCTTCGGGAAGCGCGCGGGCTGGCCCGGCGAGTTCACAGCGCGCCCTTGGTGCTGGGGATGCCCTGTACCCTGGGGTCCGGAGCGACGGCGGCGCGCAGCGCCCGGGCGAGCGCCTTGAACTCCGCCTCGACGATGTGGTGCGGGTCCCGCCCGGCCAGCAGCCTCAGGTGGATGCACAGCCCCGCGTTGAGGGCCAGGGACTCGAAGACGTGGTAGGTCATGGAGCCCGCGTAGGGCACGCCGGAGCCGCCGATCAGGGCATAGACCTGCCCCTCGGGCTCCCCGGTGCAGACGCAGTAGGGACGGCCGGCGACGTCGACGACGCACTGGGCCAGCGCCTCGTCCAGCGGCACCATCGCGTCCCCGTAGCGGGTGATCCCGGACTTGTCGCCCAGCGCCTGCCTGATCGCCTGGCCCAGCGCGATCGCGGTGTCCTCCACGCTGTGGTGGCCGTCGATGTGCACGTCGCCGGTGCAGCTGACCTCCAGGTCGATCCCGGAGTGCTTGCTCAGCGCGGTCAGCATGTGGTCATAGAAGCCGACGCCGGTGCTGATGGTGCTGCGCCCGGTGCCGTCCAGGTTCACGCTGACCCGGATGGCGGACTCGCTGGTGGCTCGCTCGACGGTGGCGGTGCGGCTCATGGCATCTCCTGGGTGACGGTGGGCAGGATCTCGGTCAGGGCGGTGCGGAAGGCCGCCATCTCCTCCGGGGTGCCGGCCGAGACCCGCAGGTAGCCGGCCGGGCCGGTCTCGCGGATCAGCACGCCCCGGTCCAGCAGCTTCTGCCAGACGTCGTGCCGATCGAGGAAGCGGCCGAACAGGCAGAAGTTGGCCTGGCTGGGCACCACGTCCAGGCCCTGCTCCCGCAGCCACTGCTGCAGCAGCTGGCACTGTTCCCGCAGGTCAGCCACGCGGTGCAGCATCTCGTCGGCATTGGCCAGCGCCACCAGGGCAATCTCCTGCGCCGCCACGGACAGGTGGTAGGGCAGCCGGACAATCCGGCAGGCGTCGACGACGGCGGGGGTGGCCGCCAGGTAGCCCAGCCGGCCACCGGCATAGGCGAAGGCCTTGCTCATGGTGCGGCTGACCACCAGGTGCTGGTGGCGCGGCAGCAGGGCCAGGGCCGAGTCCTCCGGCACCTCGGTGAACTCCTGGTAGGCCTCGTCCACCACCACCATGCAGTCCGGCCGCACCTCGGCCAGCCGGGTGCAGATCTCGTCGATCACGCTCACCGGGGTGGTGGTGCCAGTCGGGTTGTTCGGGGTGGTGATCAGGATGATGTCGGCCCGGTGTTCCTCGACGGCGGCCAGCACCGCGTCGGCCTCCACCCGGAAGTCCGCGGTGCGCGGCACCGCGACATAGTGGGTCAACGTGTTGCGGGCGTACTCCGGGTACATCGAGTAGGTGGGGCTGAAGGCCAGCAGCGTCCGGCCCGGGCCGCCGAAGGCCTGCAGCAGGTGCGTCATCACCTCATTGGACCCGTTGGCGGCCCAGATGTTGTCCGCCCCCAGCCCGAAGCCCAGGTAGCCGGCCAGCGCGGTGCGCAGCCGGGTGGCCTCCCGGTCCGGGTAACGGTTCATGCCGCGGGCGGATTCGGCCACCGCCCGCCCCATCTGCTCGCGCACCCGGTCACTGGGCGGGTACGGGTTCTCGTTGACGTTCAGGCACACCGGCACGTCCAGCTGGGGGGCGCCATAGGGCTCCTCCCCCACCAGCTCGGGGCGCAGCGGCAGCTGGTCCAGGGCGATCGGGGTGATCGGCTCGTTCATCACTGCTCCCGGGCGGGCTGCTCGACGCTGCCCCGACGCACGGTGATGGCATTGGCATGCCCGGGCAGGTTCTCGGCCAGGGCGAAGGTCTCCACCGCGTCGGCCAGGTCCAGCAGCGCCTGTTGGTCATAGTTGATGACGTGCACGGCCTTCATGAAGCTGCGCACGCTCAGCCCGGAGCTGTGGCAGGCGCAGCCCGCCGTCGGCAGGACGTGGGTGGAGCCGGCGGAGTAGTCCCCCAGGGAGACCGGGGACCAGCTGCCGACGAAGATGGCACCGGCATTGCGCACCCGGGCCGCCCAGGCGGCCGCATGCCGGGTCTGCACCTCCAGGTGCTCGGCGGCATAGGCGTCGCAGACCAACAGGCCCTGCTCCAGGTCCCGCACCAGCACCACGCCGGACTGCTGCCCGGTCAGGGCGGTGCGCACCCGCTCGGCGTGCCGGGTGGCGGCCGCCTGCCGGGCGGTGGCCTCCTGCACCCGGTTGGCCAGGTCCACCGAGTCGGTGACCAGCACCGAGCCGGCCATCGGGTCGTGCTCGGCCTGGCTGATCAGGTCGGCGGCCACGTGCTCCGGGTCCGCGCTGTCGTCGGCCAGGATCATGATCTCGGTGGGGCCGGCCTCGGAGTCGATGCCCACCAGCCCGCGCAACAGCCGCTTGGCCGCCACGACGTAGATGTTGCCGGGTCCGGTGACCATGTCCACCCGCTCGCACAGGCCGGGCACCCCGTACGCGAACATGGCGATGGCCTGGGCGCCGCCGACGGCGTAGACCTCGTCGATCCCCAGGATGTGGCACAGGGCCAGGATGTTGGGGTGCGGCAGGCCACCGAACTCGGCCTGCGGCGGACTGGTCACGGCAATCGAGGACACCCCGGCCACCTGGGCCGGCACCACATTCATGATCACGGAGCTGGCCAGCGGCGCCAGCCCACCGGGCACGTACAGGCCCACCCGCTGCACCGGGATGATGCGCTGCGCCACGGTGGCGCCCGGCGCGACGGTGATGCTGGGCGAGGTGGTCTCCTTCTCCGCCAGCTCGCACACCTGCCGTCGCCGGGTGATCGATTCCTCGAAGGCCGCCCGCAGCTCGGGGTCCAGCTGCTCGGCGCACCGGGCCAGCTCCTCGGCCGGGACCCGCAGGTGTTGCGGGGTCACCTTGTCGAACTGCTGCGCGAAGCGCACCAGCGCGGCCTCACCCTCGTCGGCGACGGCATCGCAGATGGGACGGACCGCGGCCACGGCATGCTCGACGTCGAAGCTGGCGCGCGGCACCGCGGCCCGGTAGTCGAAGGCGGAGCCGTCGGCGCCGGCGGCGGTCAGGTCTAGGGTTCGCAGAAGCTGGTTCTCAGGCACGGACCGAGTCTAGTTTGGGCCACCGACAATTCCCGTCGGCTTCCACCCGCTGGCATGGCGCAGGCCCGACGGCCGGGCTGTGGTGGGATACGGGGGTGGAATTCCTGCAGCACGGCTTCATCGGGGTGGGCACGGCGGTCAATGTGCTGCTCATCGTCCTCGGCTCGCTGGCCGGCCTGGCCCTGGGCGGGCGGTTGAGCCAGCGCACCGCCGCCACCATCACCGACGTGCTCTCCCTGGTGGTGCTGGTGATCGGCGCCCTGTCCGTGCGCCCGCTGCTGCAGCCCACGCTGAACGAGGCGGTGGGCAATGGCGCCGCCCTGGTGGTGATCCTGCTGGCCCTGGTGGTCGGTGCCCTGATCGGCTCCGTGCTCCGGCTGGAGGAGCGGATGGATGACCTCGGCCGCTGGATCCGGGGCCGGGTGGGGGCCGAAGGAGATCATCGCTTCGTCGACGGCTTCGTCACCGCGACGCTGGTCTTCTGCGTGGGGCCGCTGTCCATCCTCGGGGCCCTGTCCGACGGGCTGGGCCGCGGCTCGGAGCAGCTGCTGGTCAAGGCCGTCCTGGACGGTTTCGCCTCGGTGGCCTTCGCCTCCTCCCTGGGCGTGGGCGTGATGCTGTCCGCCGTCGCCGTGGCGCTCTACCAGGGCACGCTCACCATCGTCGGGGCCCTGCTGGGGGACGTGCTGCCCCCGGCCCAGATCGACGCGCTGACCGTGGCCGGCGGGGTGATCCTGATGGCCCTCGCCGTCCGGCTGATGGGGCTCAAGCCCCTGCGGGTCGCCGACATGCTGCCCGCGCTGGTGTGCGCTCCCCTGTTCGTCTGGTTCGTCCAGCTCGCCTCCTGAAAGGACCGTCGTGGCCACCGGAACACCAGCCACCAAGGCGCTCCAGCGCGCCCGGGTGCCACACACCCTGCTCCCCTATGACCATGACCCCGGCAACACCCACTTCGGCGAGGAGGCGGTGGCGGCACTGGGCCAGGATCCGCGCCAGGTCTTCAAGACCCTGGTGGTGGCCTGCACCGGCGGCACGGCCCCCCTGGTGGTGGCGGTGGTCCCCGTCGCGCAGCAGCTGGACCTGAAGGCCCTGGCCGCGGCCGCCGGCGCCAAGAAGGCGGCCCTGGCCGACCATGCCCTGGCCGAGCGCACCACCGGGTACGTGGTGGGCGGCATCTCGCCGCTGGGCCAGAAGAAGGCCCTGCCGACGGTGATCGACGCGTCCGCGCAGACCTTCGCGACGATCATGGTCTCGGCCGGGAAACGGGGCCTGCAGGTGCAGCTCTCCCCCACCGACCTGGCCCGGGTCACCGGCGCCCAGTTCGCGCCGATCGCGCGACAGCCCTGAGCACCCCCTGGCGGGAGCTGGGGGACGCCATCGGCACCAGCGGTGAGGCTGCCCGTCAACGCTATGGAGCCAGCGCCTGACCCATTCCCCCAGCCCGCCTGCCGGGCGCCATCAGGGGGTCAATAGGTTGGTGACATGGCTGAACGCACCTCCTTCCCCCGTCCGGTTCCCCTCGTCGGGGACACCTCAGCCGCGCACGAGCGCGCCACCGATCCGCGGGGCTGGGCCTTCGACCAGCAGACCATCGACGCCCTTGACCGGGTGCTCACCGCCCGTCGCGACATCCGCCGCTTCCGGCCGGACCCGGTGCCCGAGGAGCTGGTCCGCACGCTGGTGGCGGCGGGCCACGCCGGTCCGTCGGTGGGCCACAGCCAGCCGTGGCGTTTCATCGTCGTCGAGGATGCCGAGCTGCGGGACCGGGCCGCGGCCATGGCCGACAAGTCCAGGTTGTGGCAGGCCGCCCAGCTGGCACCCGAACGCGGCCAGCAGCTGCTGGACCTGAAGCTGGAGGGCCTGCGGGAGGCGCCGCTGGGCCTGGTGGTGGCCTGTGACCGGCGCACCCCGGCCGTCGGGGTGCTGGGCCGGGCCACCTTCACCGATGCCGACATGTGGAGCTGTGCCGCGGCCATCGAGAACATCTGGCTGACCGCCCGGGCCCACGGGCTGGGCATGGGCTGGGTCACCCTCTTCCAGCCCGAGGAGCTGGCGGCCCTGCTGGGCCTGCCCGAGGGTGTCGAGACCCTGGGCTGGCTGTGCCTGGGCTGGCCCGACGAACGCCCGCCCTCCCCCGGCCTGGAACGCCTGGCCTGGTCAAAGAAGCTGCCGGTGGACGACGTGCTGCTGCGCGACCGCTGGCCCGGTGAGGAACCGCCGGCCCCGACGAGCCACCTGCGCGCCCCGGACCAGCAGCGGATGGTGGGGGCCACCGATGATGCCGATGACCTGCTCACGACGCCGGGCTCGCTGGGCGTGCTGGACCGGGCACTGAACCGGGCGGAGGCCGTCCGTCCGCAGGGAATCGACGGTGGCTGCCTGGTGCTGGTGGGCGCCGACCATCCCGTCACCGAGCACCGGATCAGCTCCTTCGAACCGCGGGTCACCCGGGACGTGCTGGGCGCCAATGTCGAGGGCACCGGGATGGGTGTGGTGAGCGCCACCGGCGCCGGCCTGCGCAGCCTGGTGGTGGATGCCGGGGTCGAGACCCCGGTGGGCGGTGCGCGGCCGGCCCGGCCCCAGGGGCCACGCGGCAATCTCACCGATGCCGACGCCCTGGGCCTGTCGGACGCCACCCGGCTGGTGGAGGCCGGCCGGGCACTGGGCGTCGAGGCCGCGCGCGACGGGCTGGTGGTGCTGGGTGAGGTGGGCATCGGCAACACCACCGTCGCGGCCGCCCTGGCCGCCGCGCTGCTGGACCTCCAACCCGACGAGGCGGTGGGTCTGGGCACCGCGGCCGACGCGGACATGCTGGCCCGCAAGCGTCAGGTGGTGGCCCGGGCACTGGCCCGCTGGCGCGGTCAGCCCGGCCACGACGATCCGCTGCGGCTGGTGGCGGCACTGGGCGGCGGCGAGTTCGCGGTCCTGGCCGGGGTGGTGCTGGGCGCCACCCAGCAGCAGGCCGTCGTGCTGCTGGACGGGCTGGCCACCAGCGTCGCCGCGCTGCTGGCGGTCCGGCTGGAGCCGGGGGCGCAGGCCTACCTGGTGGCCGGGCAGCAGAGCCGGGAACGGGCCCATGCGGCGGTGCTCACCGAGCTGGGCCTGGAGCCGCTGCTGGCGCTGCGGCTGCGCAGCGGGGAGGGCGTGGGCGGCTGCCTGGCCGCCTCGCTGCTGCTGCAGGGGCAGCAGATCCGACGGCTGGTGGCGCGTACCCGCTAGCCGGCCGGCGGCGGCACCGGGGTGCTGGGGGCCGGCTCCGACGCCACTTCGTCGGCCGGGGCCGGCTGGTTGGGTCTGCGAAGCCGGGCGCTGGTCCGGAGCTGGTCGTCGCGGCCCAGCGAGGAGTACAGCAGCACCGGGATGGTGGCGAAGAAGGGCCAGACCAGGATGGCGGACCAGGTGTGCAGCTGGAAGTCGATCGGCACCTGGTCCCCGGCATTGGCGCGGGCAATCCGGGACCGGAAGTCGTGCGGGCCCAGCAGCATCCCGACCCACCAGCACAGCAGGCCGCTCAGGCTGGCCGACGCAATGGCCAGCGGCACCACGGTCCAGCCGAGGCGACGGAACCAGCGCCAGACCAGCACTCCGATCACGGTGCCGATCACGGCCCCGAACAGGCAGAACCAGGCGTCGGCATTGAAGACCTGCGTCAGCCCCCGCTCCGAGATGGTGGCATTGCCCTCGGCGTCCACCTGGTAGCTGGGCAGGTGGGTGGCCAGCTTCCACAGCAAACCGGTCAGGGAACCCACCAGCATGGCCAGCAGGACGAAGACCAGGATCCCCCGGGTCCGCGGGCTGACCACCACCCGGGTGAAGCGGGGCAGCCGCGGCTGGGGCGCGTAGGCCTCGCCCTGCAGCACCTCGACGTCCTCCGGGCTGGCCGAGGCCAGGCTGGTTGCGCCCGTGCCCACCAGCCCCGGCGCAGGATCGACGTGCGTCACCGGCTCACCCCTCTCGATTGGTGCCGTCACTCTATCCCCCCGTCACCCGGCCAGGCAGGACGGGCCGAGCAGCGCCTTCAGGTCCGCCATCAGCGGCTGGGAGGCCGTGACCCGCAGGGTGTCATCCAGCCGGAACAGGGTCTTGTGCTGCTGGGTCACCAGGCGCAGCCGCACCTCGGTCATCCCCGGATGGCTGTGCAGCACCTCCTTGAGCTGGTCCACCACCGGCGGGGTGCACCGGCCGGCCGGGAGCTGGATCACCACCGGGCCGCTGGGGCCGTCGGAGATGTCCGGGATGGACAGCTCCTGGCAGTGGAGCTCCACCGACTCCTCCTTCTCCCGGATCCGGCCCTTGACCCGCACCACCTGGTCCGTGGCCAGGTGCATCTGGATCTGCTCGTAGACCTTGGGGAAGCACATCACGTTCACCGACGCCTCCAGGTCCTCCACCTGCAGGATGGCCCAGATGGCACCGGTCTTGGTCTGCTTGCGCTGGATGGAGGTGATCATGCCGGCAATGGTCATCATCCCCTCCTTCGGCCCGTCGGGGGCAATCAGGTTGCCGATGGAGATGTCGCGTTCGGACTCCAGGATGTGCTCCAGGCCCTGCAACGGGTGGTCGGAGACGTAGAGGCCCAGCATCTCCCGCTCGAAGGCCAGCTTGGTGCGCTTGTCCCAGTCGGGCAGGTCCGGCACCGTCTCGTGGTGCTGCTGCACCTCGGGCTCGTCGGCGGCCAGCCCGAAGTCGCCAAACAGGTCGTCCTGGCCATTGGCCTGGTTGCGCTTGAGGTCCAGCACCTGGTCGACCGCGGCCTCGAAGATGCTCATCAATGCCCGACGGGAGTGCCCCAGCCCGTCGAAGGCGCCGGCCTTGATCAGGGACTCGATCATCCGCTTGTTGCAGACCTGCAGCGGCACCTTGTCCAGGAAGTCGTAGAAATCGGTGTAGGCGCCGTGCTCCTCGCGGGCCTGGACGATGCCGGCCACCACGTGGTCACCGACATTGCGGATGGCGCCCAGCCCGAAGCGGATGTCGGGTCCGACGGCGGTGAACTCCAGCTCCGAGGAGTTCACGTCGGGCGGCAACACCTTGATCCGCTGGGCGCGCATGTCGCCCAGGTACATCGCCATCTTGTCCTTGTCGTCGCCCACCGACGTGAGCAGCGCGGCCCCGTACTCGGCCGGGTAGTTGGCCTTCAGCCAGGCCGTCCAGTAGGAGACCAGGGCGTAGCCGGCGGCGTGGGACTTGTTGAAGGCGTAGCCGGCGAACGGGACCATCACGTCCCACAGGGTCTGGATGGCGGCATCGGAGTAGCCGTTGCCGCGCATGCCCTCCTGGAAGTGGTTGAACTCCTTGGCCAGGATCTCGGGCTTCTTCTTGCCCATCGCGCGGCGCAGCAGGTCGGCGCCGCCCAGGGTGTAGCCGGCCAGCGCCCGCGCGATGGCCATGATCTGTTCCTGGTAGACGATCAGGTGGAAGGTGTCACCGATCAGCGGGTCCAGGGCGTCCTTGAGCTCCGGGTGGATCGGGATGATCTCCTGCCGGCCGTTCTTGCGTTCGGCGTAGGCAATGTGGGCATTGGCGCCCATCGGGCCCGGCCGGTAGAGGGCCAGCACGGCGGTGATGTCGTCGAAGCCGGTGGGCCCCATCTGGCGCAGCAGGGAGCGCATGGCGCCACCGTCCAGCTGGAAGACGCCCAGCGTGTCGCCACGGGCCAGCAGCTGGTAGGTCTTCTCATCGTCCAGGGCCAGGGTGGACACGTCGACGTCGATGCCCTGGTTGCGCTTGATGATCTGGACGGCGTGGTCCATGATGCCCAGGTTGCGCAGGCCCAGGAAGTCCATCTTCATCAGGCCCATTTCCTCGAGCTGAGGATAGGCGAAGCCGGCGATGATCATGCCGTCCTTGTCCCGCTTGTGCATCGGGATCACGTCGAGCAGCTTCTCGCTGGACAGGATGAAGGCGCAGGCGTGCACGCCGGTGCCGCGGATCAGGCCCTCCAGGCCCATCCCGGTGTCGATCACCTTCTTGACGTCGGCCTGGGTGTTGTAGAGCTCGCGGATCTCCATGCCCTCGGCGTAGCGGGGGTGCTGCTCATTGAACAGGTCCTTGAGCGGGACGCCCTTGCCCATCACGTCGGCGGGCATCGCCTTGGTGATCTTGTCCCCCAGGCCGAAGGGATAGCCCAGGATGCGGTTGGCGTCCTTGACGGCGGCCTTCGCCTTGATGGTGCCGAAGGTGTTGACCTGGCTGGTGTAGGCCTCGCCGTACTTGGTGGTGACGTAGTCGATGACCTTGTCCCGCTTGCGGTCGTCGAAGTCCAGGTCGATGTCGGGCGGGCTGATCCGCTCCGGGTTGAGGAAGCGCTCGAACAGCAGGCCGTGTTCCAGCGGGTCCACCTGGATGATGCCGGTCAGGTAGGCGATCATCGAGCCGGCGGCCGATCCTCGTCCCGGGCCGACGGCCACGCCCATCTCACGGGCCTGGTTGCAGATGTCGGAAACCACCAGGAAGTAGGAGCTGAAGCCCAGCGGTTCGATCACCGACAGTTCGGTCTCGACCCGCTCCAGCACCTCCTGCGACGGGTTTTCGCCGTAGCGCAGGGTGATGCCCTCGGTGACCTTCTTGCGCAGCCAGGACTCCTGGGTCTCCCCCTCGGGCACGTCGAACTGCGGCATCCGGTCGACGTGCTTGAACACGTCGTCATAGCTCTCGATCCGCTCGGCGATCGCCAGGGTGTTGTCGCAGGCCTCGGGCAGTTCGGAGAAGAGCTTTCGCATCTCCTCGTTGCTCTTGATGTAGTAGCCCGAACCGTTGAAGCGGAAGCGGTTGGGATCGTCCTTGTTGCGGCCCACGCCGACGCACAGCAGGTCGTCATGACTGTCGGCCTGGTCCTCGGTGACGTAGTGCGAGTCGTTGGTGGCCAGCAGCGGGATGCTGAGCTTCTTGGCGACGCGCAGCAGGTCCTCCCGGACGCTGCGCTCGATGTCGATGCCGTGGTCCATCAGCTCCAGGAAGTAGTTCTCCTTCCCGAAGATCTCCTGGTAGGCGGCGGCCGCGGCGACGGCCTCGTCGAACTGCCCCAGCCGCAGCCGGGTCTGCACCTCCCCCGACGGGCAGCCGGTGGTGGCGATGATCCCTTCGGACCACTGGCTGATCAGCTCCCGGTCCATCCGGGGCTTCATGTAGTAACCCTCGAAGCTGGCCAACGAGCTCAGCCGGAACAGGTTGCGCAGCCCGGTGGCATTGGCCGCCCACATGGTCATGTGGGTGTAGCGCCCACCACCGGAGACATCCTTGCCGCCCTCCACCGAGGCGTCGCCATTGTCATGCCGGCCGGTCGCCCAGTACTCCTGCACCCGGGAATGGCGCGAGGACGGGGCGACATAGGCCTCGATCCCGATGATCGCCTTGACCTCGTCGTAGTCCTTGCCGAGCTTGTTGAACTCATAGGCGCCGAACATGTTGCCGTGGTCGGTCATCGCGATCGCCGGCATCCCCTGCCGGGCGACCTCCGCGAAGAGCTTGGAGTTCTTCGCGGCGCCGTCCAGCATCGAGTACTCGGTGTGGGTGTGCAGGTGGACGAAGTTGTCAGCCATGGGGTGGATGCGCCCTACTTTCTGCTGCTGCGTTCCGGAGCAGCCAATCTACCGCGCAAACTCAGCCCTTCGTCGCACCCAGCGTCAGGCCCGCGACGAACTGCTTCTGCAGGGCGAAGAAGACCACCAGCACCGGCAGCGCGGCGATGATCGAGCCCGCCGAGAGCAGGTTGTAGTCGGTGAAGAAGGAGCCCTTGAGGTTGTTCAGCGAGCTGGTCACCGGGAACTTGTCACCAGACTGCAGCAGCACCGTCGCCCAGAAGAACTCGTTGTAGATCCAGGCCACCTGCAGGGTTCCCAGCGCCGCCAGCGGCGGACGGCACAGCGGGATAGTCAGGCCCCAGAACTGCCGCCAGACCGAGGCGCCGTCCATCTCGGCCGATTCGTAGATCTCCTTGGGCAAGGTCTTCATGTAGTTGCTCAGCACGAAGGTGCAGAAACCGGTCTGGAAGGCGACGTTGACCAGGATCACGCCCAGATGTGAGTTCAGCAGGGTGCCTGACGCGGAGATCCACTCCGGCACCTCGAGCGCCCGGAACATCCGGTAGATCGGGATCAGCAGGGACTGCGGCGGCAGCAGGTTGGCGGCGACGAACAGGCTCAGCAGGCTCAGGTTGAACTTGAAGCTGAACCGGGCCAGCACAAAGGCCATGCAGCTGCTGAAGGCCAGGGTGAGCAGCACCGCGGAGATGGTGATGATGGCCGAGTTCAGGAAGCTGTTGGAGAATCCGCCCCGCTCCCAGGCATTGGTGTAGTTGTCCAGGGTGAAGCCACCGAAGGACATGTAGCCGTGGTCCATGGTGTAGCCGTAGTCCCGGAAGCTGTTGAACAGCGCCCACAGCAGCGGGAACAGGAAGACCAGGCTGGTGGCAATCAGGAAGGCGTGCAGGGCGACTCGGCCGGCGGTGAGCGGGCGGTGCCGCGACGGCAGGGCCTCGGGGCTGGTGGTGGAGGTGCTCACTGGCCCTCTCCCTTCATGACGACGCGGAGCTGGATCACGATGAAGACCGAGCTGATCAGCAGCATGATGGTGGCCAGGGCGGAGCCGAAGCCGATCCGGCTGGCCTCACCCACCACATTGGTGGTGACCAGGGTGGAGATCAGCTCCAGGCCATTGCGGCCCCGATTGATCACCCAGGCCAGGTCGAAGGCGCGCAGGCCCTCGATGACGGTGATGGTGACGACGATGATGTTGATCGGCCGCAGGGCGGGGAAGATCACGTCGCGATAGGTCTTGAACTGGCTGGCGCCGTCGATGGCGGCGGCCTCCCGCAGCGACGGGTCGATCCCCTTCAGGCCCGACAGGTAGAGCAGCATGATGTAGCCGACGTGCCGCCAGCCATTGGCCAGCATGGCCGCCCACAGGTTGATGTTGGAATTGCCGTACCAGTCGATCTGGGTGCCGAACAGCCAGTTCAGGAAGCCCTGGTCCCGGCTGTACATCAGCTGCCAGATGAAGCCCACCAGCGCGGCGGACAGCACCACCGGCAGGTAGAGCGCGGTCTGGTAGGCCCGCGAGCCCCGGATCTCCTTGTCCAGCAGGACGGCCAGGAACATACCCAGCGGGGTGAAGACCAGGAAGAGCCCCAGCAGCCAGATGACGTTGTGGGTCAGGGCCGGCCAGAAGGGCGGGTAGATGGTGGCCAGATCGGTGTAGTTCTGCAGGCCGACGAACTTGATCTGGTCCAGGCCGCCGACACCGTCCCACTTGGTGAAGGACAGCGCGACCGAGGTGATCGCCGGGATCCAGACGAAGACCACCACCAGCAGGACGGGGATCGTCGCCATGGCGATGACCGTGGCCTTGTCGGCGGCGCGCATCTTGCGGCGCCGACGCTGCGGGGGTGGGGTTTCCGTGGTGGTCACGGCAGGGGTGGTGACAGACATGGTTCTCCTCTGGTCGCGCTGTCCTCCCGGACGCGCGGGGCAGATCAGGCGAAGATGGACTTCTTCTGTTCCTCGACGGACTTCAGGATGGAATCGATCTGGGACGGATCCTTGGTGAACTGCTGGAAGGCGGGGCCGACGACGGTGTTGGCGAAGTCGGGCCGGGAATCGCGGTCCAGGAACTGGGAGATGTTCTCCGCCTCCTCGATCATGGTCACGGCCTTCTTCTGCAGCGCGGTGTAGCTGGCCTGGTCGGCCTTGGAATTGGCGCCGATCACCGACGGGTCGGACTTGATGGTGATGCCGACGGCCTCCGGGGTGCTCAGGTAGAGCAGCAGTTCCTTGGCGGCGGCCTCGTTCTTGGGCTTGGCAGCCATCATGAAGCCGTCCACGGGGGCCTCGACGACCTTGGCGCCGATCCCGGCGTCGAACTCCGGGAAGGGGAAGAAGTCCAGGTCATCCTTGGCGTCCTTGGAGGCCTGGAACTGCTGGGAGATGAACATGCCCATGGTGTACATGCCGGACTTCTTCTGCACCAGGCTCTGCGCGGCCTCCTGCCAGGTGCGGCCCAGGGAGTCAGCCTGGTGGAAGGGCAGCAGTTCCTTCCAGGCGGCGAAGACCTTCTTGACCTGCTCGCTCTCCCAGGACTCCTCGCCGGCCATCAGCTTGACGTGGTGGTCATAGCCGTTGATCCGCAGGTTCAGCATGTCGAAGGTGCCCATCGCCTCCCAGCCGTCCTTGTTGGCGAAGGCGATCGGGGTCAGGCCGTCCTTCTTCATCTTCTCGCACAGCGTCAGCCACTCGTCCTTGGTCTTGGGAACCTCGTAGCCGTGCTGCTTCCAGACGCTCGGCCGGTAGAAGATGCCCCACGGGTAGTAGGTGGAGGGCACGAAGACCTGCTTGTCATTGGCGGTGGCCAGCTTCTTCATCGACTCCGGCATCCCGTCGATCTTCTCCCAGACGTCGGTGATGTCACCCACCAGGCCCTTGTCCGCGAAGTAGCGGGCGCGGTAGCCGGCAAACCAGGTGAAGACGTCGTCGGGGCTGCCCTGGAGGTAGTTGTTGATGCCCTCCTTGAAGGTCTCGTGCTGGATGGTGTTGATCTTGACGTCGGCCTTCTTGAAGCCGGCCATCATCTGGGCGAAGGCCTTCTTCGGGATGTCGTCGGACTGGCTGGAGCCGACGGTCACGGTGCCGCCCACCGACGCGCCGGAACCGGGCGCGGTGCTGCTCTTCTTGTCCCCACCGCAGGCGGTCAGACCGCCCAGGGCGGCGGCGCCGACGAGGCCCTGCAGCATGGCGCGGCGGCCGAAGTGCGGCATGGGAATGGTTGGATTGGTCATCGTTCTCCTCCTTGAGAGCGGATGGGTTGGGTACTGGCCCGGCGGACCAGCTGGGTGGAGAAGACCCGATGTCCGGGATCGTCTCCCTGCAGTGCCGTGGTGAGCATCTGCACCGTCGCCCGGCCAAGCTGGCGCAGGGGTTGGGCGACGGTGGTCAATGGAGGTTGGGAGATCCGGCTGATCTCGTGGTCGTCGAAGCCGACCAGCAGCAGGTCTTCCGGGACGGCCAGGCCGCGCAGCCGGGCCTCGTCCAGCGCGCCGATCGCCATCCGGTCCGACGCGCAGAAGACGGCGTCCAGGTCCGGGTGACGGGTCAGCAGGGTCTTGAGGGCGGCGGCGCCGGAGTCTCGTCCGTAGTCACCGTGGGCCACCAGGTCCGGGGTGAAGGCCTCCCCCAGCGCTTCCCGGAAGCCGACCACCCGCTCGCAGCTGCCGAGGGCGTCGGTGGGCCCGGCGATCATGCCGATCCGGCACGCACCCAGCTCCTGCAGGTGCTGGACGGCCTCGCGGGCCCCGGCCCGGTCGGTGATGGTGACCGACCACAGCCGCTTGTTGTGGTGGTCGGCCGGCGGGATGCCGCAGACCACCACCGGCACCTCGGCGTCGGCAATCACGTCCAGCATCGGGTCGCTGACGTGCGGGGTCAGGTGCACCACCCCGTCGATGTGCCGGGAGCGCAGGAAGTTGGCGGTGCGCCGGCGTTCCTCGTCGTTGCCCGCCAGCAGGAGCACCAGGGCGGTGTCGCTGCCGGCCAGACCGTCGGAGACGCCCTGCAGCAGCAGGCTGAAGGTGGGGTCGGCGAACAACTCGTGTTGCGGCTGGGTGAGCAGCACCGCGATCGCATTGTTGCGGCCGCTGGCCAGGGAGCGGGCGTGCGGATTGACCCGGTAGTCGGTCTTCTTCACCGCCGCCTCGACGGCCTTGCGGGCCTCGGGGCTCACCTTGGGACTGCCATTCAGGACGCGGCTGACCGTCCCGCGGGAAACCCCCGCGAGCTGGGCGACGTCCTGGATGGTGGCCTGCTTGGGCATCACTGGCACCCCAGGGTGAAGCCGAACCGCAGGCTGGTGGGCCACAGCTGGTAACGCGGCAGCACGTCGGGGCCGCAGGAGCGCGAACCCAGGCCGTGCTGGGCGGCGTCCAGGTAGAGGTGGGTGTGGCTGGCCGGCGGCAGCTCGTGCTGGTGGGTGGCCGCGGTGAGCTGGTGGGCGTCGTGCCGGCCGACGCCGAAACCGATCCGCCGCTCCCCCACCGAACCGATCCGCAGGGTGGGCAGGTCCCGGCCGTTCAGCCAGGCCCAGAAGAGCTCGGGCCGGTGGCCGCTCTCCTGTGGCACGGCATAGGGCGTGGTCATCTCGTCGATCGGGCGTTCCCACCAGCCGTGCCGGGCGGCGGTGCGGGAGTCCGGGTAGGCCTCATCGGGGCCCATCCCGCACCACCGGGCTTCGGTGTAGCCCAGCGGAAGCGCCAGGTGGACGCCGATCCGGGGCCAGGTGCAGATCGGTTCGCGCGGGCCGATCGGGTCGACGCTGACCTCGCAGCGCAGCGCCCCGTCCAGCTGCGTCCCCTCAACCCGTGCCCCCTCAACCTGTGCCCCATCGACGAGTGCCCAGCGGAATTCCACCTCGGCGCCGTGGGTGCCCTGGGCGGGCAACAGCCGCTCCCGCACCACGTACTCGTCGCCCTCGATCCGGGCGTGCACCAGCCGGGCATGCAGCCGGTCCAGGCCGGCGGCGCGCCAGCGGTCGGCCGACGAGGGGCCATCGACGCCGTGGCCGTGGGTCAGTTCCGGGTCGGCCAGCTCATAGGAGCCAAAGGTGGTCAGCGAGTCGTTCTCCGTCGGCGCGCGCCACAGCTCCAGGTGGCAGGCGTCGACGGCAACCTCCCCCAGGCTGGTCAGGGTGCCGGTGAGGGCGTCGAAGCGCGCCGGACCGATCCGAACCACATCGCCGTCCAGTGTCGGGGCGGCCGTGGGGCGCGGCAGGGGCTGCGGTGCGGCGGGCCGGTCCAGCCGGAAGCGGGCATGGCCCAGCTCGAAGGCGTGTTCACCCGCCAGCCAGCTCCGCTTGGCGCATTCGTGCTCGAACCACAGGGCGGTGAGGGCGATGGTGGCCCACGAGCCGGGCTGGTAGCTCTCCCTGACCCAGTCGGGCAGGCTCACCACGACGCTCTGACCGGCCGGGATCACCGGCACGTCCAACCGCACGCTCTTGTCCCGTCGGATCTCGCCGCGCTCCATCGCCTCCAGCAACGGGGCGGGGCTCTCCCCCACCGCCCAGGTGCACACGAAGTCCACCTTGGCGGAATCCAGTCCGTGCCAGCGATTGGTGATCCGCAGCCGTCGATCCTCGGTCAGGGCGAAGGTGAAGGGGGCATTGACCGCCGCCAGCTCGGCCAGCCCGGGGCTCGGCGTGCCGTCGGCCAGCAACAGGCCGTCGCAGACGAAGGAGCCGTCGTGCACCCGTTCACCGAAGTCGCCGCCGTAGCCGTGGAAGGGTGTGCCGTCGACGGTGTGGGTGAGCAGGCCATGGTCGCGCCACTCCCAGACGAAGCCACCGTGCCAGCCGGGCAGGTTGAAGGCCTCGTCGTACTCGGCGAGTGCGCCGGGGCCATTGCCCATGGCGTGCGCGTATTCGCAGAGCATCATTGGCTTGGCGGCCAGCCGGACGGATTGCGCGCTGCGATGCGTGAGAGCCACTCCCAAGCCCTCGCTCATCTCGCGCATCTCCACCAGTGAGGTGTACATCCGGCTGACCACGTCTGAATACGCCGCCTCGTAGTCGCCCTCGTAGTGCACGGGACGGCCGGGGTCGCGGCGCTTGATCTGGTTGGCCATCGCGGCCAGGTTGGCGCCGGTGCCGGACTCATTGCCCAGGCTCCAGCAGATGATCGACGGGTGGTTCTTGTCCCGCTCCAGCATCCGGTCGGCGCGGTCCAGGTAGTTCTGCTGCCAGGCCGGGTCTTCCGACGGATTGCCAACCCAGCCGTTCAGCTCGAAGCCGTGGGTCTCCAGGTCACATTCGTCGATCACCCAGAAACCCAGCTCGTCGCACATCTCCAGCAGCTCGGGGTGTGGCGGGTAGTGGCTGGTGCGCACGGCGTTGAGGTGGTGGCGCTTCATCAGCTCCAGCCCGGCGCGGGCGTCCGCGGCGTCGAAAACCCGTCCCTTGCTGGGGTGGAATTCATGCCGGTTCACGCCGCGGAAGCGCACGGGTGCGCCGTTGACCAGCCAGTCGCGGCCGATGATCTGCACCGTGCGGAAGCCCAGCCGCAGTTCGATCTGCTCGGCCTGGTTGCTGACCGTGGCCGGGTAGAGCCGGGGCGTCTCCGGGCACCAGGGCTCGACGCTGTTGATCCGGATGGGCCCGATCTCGGCTTCGCTCTGCCAGGTGACGTCGACGCCGAGCTGCGGGACGCGCAGGGTGATCGGGTAGGCGGCTTCGGTGGCCCGTACCTCGGGGGTGATGGTGCCGGTGGCGTCGGTGTGGTCGTAGTCGGCACGCAGCCAGACGTCGTCGATGCCGGCGACGGGGCGGCCCACCAGGCTGACGCTGCGGAAGATGCCCGGCAGCCACCACTGGTCCTGGTCCTCGACGTAGGTGTTGGCGCTCCACTGGTGCACGCGGATGTGCAGCAGGTTGGCGCCGGGGTGCAGGTGTTCGGTGACGTCCAGTTCCAGCGGAAGGCGGGAGCCGGAGAAGGTGCCCACCCGGGTGCCGTTGACGCTGATGAGGCCCAGGCTCTCGACGCCGTCCAGGCGCAGCAGCACCTTCTCGAAGCCTTGCCAGTCGACCCAGGCCTCGGGCGCCTGCAGGTCAGTGCCGTTGGTGTCGGCGTCTGCCCCGGGCAGGGTGATCCACAGCCGGTGGTCGCCGGTGGGGTTCTCATCCGGGACGTGCGGCGGATCCAACGGGATCGGGAACTGCACATTGGTGTAGGCGGGCTTGCCCCAGACGCCGTCGTTCTGCAGCACCCAGTGCCCGGGGATCTCAATCCGGTCCCAATCCGTGTCGTCCAGTTCCGGGCTGGCGGCCTCGACGGGGGCCCAGGCCGGCCCCTTGCTGAGCAGGAAACGCCACTGGCCGTCGAGACTCCATCGCAAGGGCTCGGTGCGACGCCAGGAACGGGCAGGCAGGCGCGCGGGCGCGGCGGTGCTGATCAGCTCCGTACCGTACGGACCACCAGTGTGATCGGTCCCACCCTCGTACACAGGAAACTCCCTCGTAGCCCGTTCGACATGCGCTCACGTCCGTGTGAACGCTCCCACGATAGACCACTGAGTGGGTCAGCTGGCAAGGGGGTCCGCTCATTCGCTCACGTCGGGTGACGCATTGCCTGCCCGGCAATGGCGGCGACGAATTTCCCCAACTGCCGCTCCAGCGCGCGGGCGGGCAGGATGATCCCCACCCCCACCCCAGCCATGCTCTCGCTGCTGGTGAGCCTGGAACCGCCGGGACCCAGGGCCGTCACCTCATTTCGGTGCACCGCCACCAACCAGAGCGCCGTTCCGGTCCAGGTGAGTTCCCGGCCGGGTTCGGCCACCTCGACGGTGGACCGGATCGGAGTACAGGCATTGCGCCAGCGGAATTGCGTCCCCACCCCGACCGCTCCCGGCCGCTCAAGAACCACCCGAGTGACGCCCGGGACAAAACCCGGCCAGCCCTCGATGTCGGCGAGCACCCGCCACACCTCCTCGGGCTCCGCGTCCACGTCGATGCTTGCCGACGCCCGCACCCGAGCGTCCTGGTCAATCACTCCGGCGCGCGCGGCGGCGGAGGCACGGTGCTGCAACTGGGAGATTCGCCACATGTGCGCAGGCTAACCCAACACCTTGTCGCGTTACGATGAAGCCATGGAGAACCACCGCAGCAACCCCGCCGTGGGCAGCCAGCGGCCCGGCGGCCGGACGTCCCGCACCCGGCAGGCGGTCTTGGAGGCCACCCGGGAACTGCTGGTGGAGCAGGGAATTGGCGGGATGCGGATGGACCTGATTGCCACCCGCTCCGGGGTGCACCGCTCGTCGATCTACCGACGCTGGGGCTCCCCCGCGGGGATCGTCGCCGACCTGGCGAGCCAGATCACCGAGGATCTGGAGCCAATGGCGGGCGACAGCCTGGAAGCCGACCTGACGGTGCTGGCCACCCGGCTGGCCGCCCAGCTCGACGCCGACGGCGCCACCCTGGTGGCGGCCCTGCTCACCTGGCGGGACCCGGAGGTCCGTCGGATCCTGGATCGCTTCTGGCAGGCCCGGCTGCACGAGGTGTCCGACGTGCTCCACCGACACCACTGCCCTGCCGATCCCCGCCTGGTCACCCGGCTGGTGGCCGGCCCGCTCTACTACCAAGCCCTGATCGAGCGGGGTTCCCCCAGCGACGAGAACATCGAGGCCGCGGTCAAGCTAGCCATGGCGTCCTTGGGTTGACGGAGCATCTCCACACAACGGGACGGCAGTCGCCCTGGCACGATCCGCGACTCTCCCGGTAGCACGCAAGGAAACCACGTCGACGCGGCGCCCCAGAAGCTCTGCAAGGTCCTGCTCCAGCCCCACCTGGTCGAACAGCGAGGCACGCTCGGTGGATTCCACCAGCAGATCGACGTCTGAGTCCGGCCCGTCGTCGCCCCGGGCGACCGATCCGAACACGTGGACGCAGCCGGTGCCGTAGCGGCGGACCACGGCAGCACGGATCTGGTCCGCCAGTTCCTCCACGCGCGCCATAGTTCGCGTCGTCTCCATGTGGCCAAGTGCAGAAAGAGACTCGCTCCATCTGTTGTTTCCAGAGGCTTCGACGCAGCAACCTAGCGAAGGACCGCTTGCACCGATTCTCGGACACGACACTGAAATCCCCGACACATGAGAACGGCAAAGAATCTGGGGCACTTCAGAGTCGTCCATAGCCGCTTCAAATCAGGCAGCCCGGCGCAGGCCCCTCAATTCGACAACCGCGGCCAAGCTCGTGGCCACGAGCGCTCCCACCACCAGAACCATGACACCTACAACTGCTCCCATCAGGCCACCGACGACACCCCCTAAGAGGCCCAACCCGGTACACAGCCCTATCTCCACTAGCGCTACTCGGGTAGCAAGATAGCTTGGCGCCCCCAGCTCATGCAGAGTCGTCGCCAGCGGCCTCAATCCCGTACAGATTTCCCGTGCAACCGTCCAAGACGTACCTAGCACCAACGCAAAGAGGACCGTTAACGCTAGTACCCGCGTCTGGAGGCAACAGGCCACCCCACCAGCGACACCGACCCCAGCAGGCCCACGCGATGCGCTCCGCCGCCCCAATGGGGTGACGAACCGCATCGCGTGAGGAGTGGCAAGATCATGCCATCAGCTGGCGCACCTCCGGGCCCACCGGGCGGGGCAGCTTGCTGGGCCCGCCGGACAGGAAGGCGTCGACGCCATTTGCGCAGGCGCGTCCCTCCGCGATCGCCCAGACAATCAGCGACTGGCCACGGCCGCAGTCACCGGCGGCGAAGACGCCCGAGACATTGGTCTCGTACTGGGCGCCGCGCTTGATGTTGCCGCGCTCGTCCAGCTCCAGGCCCAGCTCGGCCACCACCCCGTCGCCCTCCGGGTGGACGAAGCCCATCGCCTGCAGCACCAGGTCAGCCTTGAGCTCCTTCTCGGTGCCCTCGACGGTGACCAACTTGCCGCCCTCGAACTTCACCTCGGACAGCCGCAGCCCGGTGACGTGGCCGTCCTCGCCCAGGAATTCGGAGGTGTTGACGGCATACAGCCGCTCGCCACCCTCCTCATTGGCCGAGGCAATCCGGTAGATCATCGGGTAGGTGGGCCACGGCTGGTTCTCCGGCCGGGTCTGGGGCGGCTGCGGCATGATCTCCAGCTGGGTCACCGACGCGGCGCCCTGGCGCAGGGCGGTGCCCAGGCAGTCATTGGAGGTGTCGCCACCGCCGATCACCACCACGTGCTTGCCCTTGGCGTCAATGATCCCCTCCGGGGCCTCGACAGGCTCGGCCGCCGTGTTCCGGTTGGCGTACAGGGTCTGGGTGGCCTGGGTCAGGTAGTCCATCGCCTGGTGGATTCCGTCCAGGTCACTGCCGGGCACCTGCAGGGCCCGCGGCACGGTGGAGCCGATGGTCAGCACCACCGCGTCGAAGCGCTCCAGCAGCTGCTCGCCGGTGATCCCGCCTTCGGCGTCGGCACCGGGGCCGATCGGCGTGTTGGTCTTGAAGACCGTGCCCTCCAGCCGCATCTGCTTGAGCCGACGGTCCAGGACGGACTTCTCCATCTTGAACTCCGGGATGCCGTAGCGCAGCAGGCCACCGATCGCATCGGCCCGCTCGTAGACGACGACGGTGTGCCCGGCCCGGGTGAGCTGCTGGGCGACGGCCAGGCCGGCCGGCCCGGAGCCCACCACGGCGACAGTCTTCAGCGAGTGCCACTGCGGCTGCTGCGGCACCACCCGTCGGTCATCCCAGGCCTTGTCGATGATCGAGACCTCGATGTTCTTGATGGTGACCGGCTCCCGGCTGATCCCCACCACGCAGGCGGTCTCGCACGGCGCCGGGCACAGCCGCCCGGTGAACTCCGGGAAGTTGTTGGTGGCGTGCAGGCGCTCCAGGGCGCTGGTCCACTCGTCGCGCCAGATCAGGTCATTCCACTCCGGGATCAGGTTGCCCAGCGGGCATCCCGTGTGGCAGAAGGGAATGCCGCAGTCCATGCACCGGCTGGCCTGATCGGTGATGATCGGCAGCAGGGAGCGGCCGGGCGTGCCCGGGTAGACCTCCTGCCAGTCCGTCAGGCGCTCGTCGACGGGACGACGCTCGGCCAGCTGGCGCTGCTTGGTGATGAATCCGCGCGGATCAGCCATGTGCTGCCTCCATCATGAGATCGGTCATTTCGTCTTCCTTGATGCCGGCCAGGATGGCGTCCTCACGGGCCTTGATCACCCGGGCGTAGTCGCGCGGGACGATGCTGGTGAAGTGCTCCGCCAGCCAGGCGTCGTCGTGTCCCAGCAGGGAATCGGCGACGGTGGATCCGGTCTGCTCCCGGTGGGCCGCCAGCAGCTCCTTGATCCGGGCGACGTCCTTCTCGCTGGGCCGCTGGGCGTCCACCAGCTCGGTGTTCAGCCGGGCCTCGTTCAGGTCCAGCACCCAGGCCTGACCGCCACTCATGCCCGCGGCCACATTGCGGCCGGTCTGGCCCAGGATCAGGGCCTCACCGCCGGTCATGTACTCCAGCGCGTGGTCGCCGACGCCCTCCACCACCGCGGTGGCGCCGGAATTGCGGACGCAGAAGCGTTCCCCGACGATGCCGCGCAGGAAGATCTGCCCGGAGGTGGCGCCGTAGCCAATCACATTGCCGGCCACGATCTGCTCCGACGGGTCGAAGCCGACGTCCTCACCGGGGGTAACCACCAACTTTCCGCCACACAGGCCCTTGCCGACGTAGTCATTCGAGTCGCCAACCAGGCGCAGGGTGATGCCCCGCGGCACGAAGGCGCCTAAGGACTGCCCGGCGGTGCCGGTCAGGGTGAAGGTGATGGTGTCGTCGTCCAGCCCCTTGCCCTGGGTGGCCATGGTCACCTCGTGGCCCAGGATGGTGCCCACCGTGCGGTCCACATTGCGCACCTCGACGGTGTGGGAGACCCGCTCCGCCCGTTCCAGCGCGGGGCGCGCCAGCTCCACCAGCTGCTGGTCCAGCTTGGCGTCCAGGCCGTGGTCCTGGCTGACGGTGCAGTGCAGCGGGGTGCCCTCGGGGGCCTGCACTCGCTCCAGGATCGGCGAGAGGTCCAGCCCCTTGGCCTTCCAGTGGCTGATGGCCGGGGCGGCATTGAGCACCTCGACGTGGCCGACGGCCTCCTGGATGCTGCGGAAGCCCAGCTGGGCCAGGATCTCGCGCACCTCCTGGGCAATGAACTCCATGAAGTTCACCACGTGGTCGGCCTGGCCGTGGTAGTGCTCGCGCAGCGCCGGGTTCTGGGTGGCGATGCCCACGGGGCAGGTGTCCTTGTGGCAGACCCGCATCATGATGCAGCCGCTGACCACTAGGGCGGTGGTGGCGAAACCGAACTCCTCGGCGCCCAGCAGGGCCGCGATCACCACGTCCCGGCCGGTCTTGAGCTGGCCGTCGCACTGGACGACGACGCGGTCCCGCAGGCCGTTGACCAGCAGGGTCTGCTGGGCCTCGGCCAGGCCGAGCTCCCACGGACCGCCGGCGTGCTTGACCGAGGTCAGCGGCGCCGCGCCGGTGCCACCGTCGTGGCCACTGATCAGCACCACGTCGGCCTTGGCCTTGGCCACCCCGGCCGCGACCGTACCGACGCCCACCTCGGCCACCAGCTTCACGTGCACCCGGGCGGCCGGGTTGGCGCACTTCAGGTCATGGATCAGCTGCTTGAGGTCCTCGATGGAGTAGATGTCGTGGTGCGGCGGCGGGCTGATCAGGCCGACGCCGGGCGTGGAGTGCCGGGTCTTGGCCACCCACGGGTAGACCTTCGGGCCGGGCAGCTGGCCGCCCTCACCGGGCTTGGCGCCCTGGGCCATCTTGATCTGGATGTCGGTGGCGTGGCTCAGGTACTCGCTGGTGACGCCGAACCGGCCCGAGGCCACCTGCTTGATCGCCGAGCACCGCTCGGGGTCGTGCAGCCGCTCGGAGTCCTCGCCGCCCTCACCGGTGTTGGACTTGCCACCAATCCGGTTCATCGCGATCGCCAGGGTCTCGTGCGCCTCCCGGCTGATGGACCCGTAGCTCATCGCACCGGTGGAGAAGCGCTTGACGATCTCGCTGACCGGCTCCACCTCGTCGATGCTGATCGGCTCCCGGTTGGAGTCGAAGTCCAGCAGCGAACGCAGCGTCATCAGCCGACGAGAGTTGTCGTTGACCAGGTCCGTGTAGCGCTTGAAGACGTCGTAACGGCCGGTCTGGGTGGCGTGCTGCAGCCGGAAGACCGTCTCGGGGTTGAACAGGTGCTCCTCCCCCTCGCGTCGCCACTGGTACTCGCCGCCCACGGGCAGCGTGCGGTGCGAGTTGACCGAGGTGATCGGGTAGGCCCGCTCGTGGCGCAGCTGCACCTCCCGGGCGATCTCCTCCAGCCCGACGCCCTCGATCCGGCTCGGGGTGCCGTCGAAGAACTCCTCGACGAAGTCGCTCTTGAGGCCGATCGCCTCGAAGATCTGGGCGCCGGTGTAGCTCTGGATGGTGGACACACCCATCTTGCTCATCACCTTGAGCACGCCCTTGCCGAGTGCCTTGTAGACATTCTTGATGGCCTGCTCCGGCTCGGTCTGCACGTACAGCTCGTGCCGGGCCATGTCCTCGGCGGACTCGAAGACCAGGTAGGGATTGACCGCGGCCGCGCCGTAACCGATCAGCAGGGCAACGTGGTGCACCTCACGGACGTCGCCGGCCTCCACGATCAGCCCCACCCGGGTGCGGCTCTTCTCCCGCACCAGGTGGTGGTGGATGCAGCTGGTCAGCAGCAGCGACGGGATGGGCGCCAGCTCCCGGTTGGCGTGCCGGTCACTGAGCACGATGGTGCGGGCGCCGTCGGCGATGGCCTGGCTGACCTCGGCGCGGATCTCGTCCAGCCGCTCGCGCAGCGCCGCTCCCCCGCCGTCGACGGGGTAGAGGCCCCGCACGACGTGGGCCTGGTAGTCCGGGTGCTCCCCGTCGGCGTCGATCCGGATGATCTTGGCCAACTGGTCGGAGTCCAGGATCGGGTACGGGATCACCAGCTGGCGGCAGGACTCGGGGCCGGGGGTCAGGAGGTTGGCCTCGGCGCCGATCGAGCCGGCCAGGCTGGTGACCAGCTCCTCCCGGATGGCGTCCAGCGGCGGGTTGGTGACCTGGGCGAAGAGCTGGGTGAAGTAGTCGAAGATCATCTTCGGCCGCTCGCTGAGCGCCGCCAACGGGGTGTCGGTGCCCATCGAGCCGATGGTCTCCGCGCCGGTGTTGGCCATCGGCGCCACCACCAGGCGCAGTTCCTCATGGGTGTAGCCGAAGACCTGCTGGCGACGGGTGACCGACGCGTGCGAGTGCACGATGTGGGTGCGCTCCGGAAGCTCGGCCAGGTTCAGCTGGCCCTGGGCCAGCCACTCGCCGTAGGGGTGCTCGGCGGCCAGGGCGTCCTTGATCTCGTCGTCGTCGATGATCCGGTGCTCCGCCAGGTCCACCAGGAACATCCGGCCCGGCTGGAGGCGGCCCTTCTGGGTCACCTGGCTGGGCTCGACGGGCAGCACCCCCGCCTCGGAGGCGAAGATCACCCGATCATCGGCGGTCACCCAGTAGCGGGCGGGGCGCAGGCCGTTGCGGTCCAGCACGCCGCCAATCTGGCTGCCGTCGGTGAAGGTGACGCAGGCCGGGCCGTCCCAGGGTTCCATCACGGCCGCGTGGAAGCGGTAGAAGTCCCGCCGGGCCTGGCTCATCTCGGTGTGGTTCTGCCACGCCTCGGGGATCATCATCAGCACGGCGTGCGGCAGCTTGCGCCCGCCCAGGTGCAGCAGCTCCAGCACCTCGTCGAAGCTGGCCGAGTCCGATCCGCTGGGAGTGCAGATCGGGAAGAGCCGCTTCAGGTCGCCGGGGATCAGCTCGGATTCCAGCAGCGCCTCGCGGGAGCGCATCCAGTTCCGGTTGCCCTTGACGGTGTTGATCTCGCCGTTGTGCGCGATCATCCGGAAGGGGTGGGACAGTTCCCAGGCCGGGAAGGTGTTGGTGCTGAAGCGGGAGTGCACCAGGGCCAGCGCGGAGGTCATCCGCTGGTCGTGCAGCTCGGGGTAGACCTCCTCCAGCTGGTCGGTGGTGAGCATGCCCTTGTAGACCAGCGTGCGGGAGCTCAGGGAGCTGAAGTAGACCCCGGCCTCGTTCTGGGCGCGCTTGCGCAGCACGTAGACCAGCCGGTCCAGCTCCAGGCCGGACTCGCCGCCGCGGCTGGAGACCAGCAGCTGCGCCATGTGCGGCATGGCACCCAGGCTGATCGGGCTCAGGCTGTCGGTCTGCACCGGCACCTCGCGCCAGCCCAGCACCTTGAGCCGTTCCTCCACGGCGATCTTCTCGATGGTGATCCGGGCCATGTCCCGGTCATCCTCGTCGACGGGCAGGAAGGCCATGCCGACGGCATAGGCGCCGGCCTCGGGCAGGTCGAAGTTGCAGGCCTCGCGCAGGAAGGCGTCGGGCACCTGGATCAGGATGCCGGCGCCGTCACCCGCGGCCTCGTCGGCGCCGGTGGCGCCGCGGTGGTCCAGGTTGCGCAGGGCCTCTAGGCCCTGTTCGACGATCTCGTGGCTGGGCTCGCCGGTCAGGCGGGCGACGAAGGCGACGCCGCAGGCGTCGTGCTCGAATGCTGGGTCGTAGAGCCCCTGCTTGGGGCGGTGCGGGAAGACCTCACGGGTCATGCATTTCTCCGATCTGGCAGGTCGGTTACCCGACGGCGGGATCGGCACCCGAACCAATCAGGTCGCGGTGCGCCAACCGGGGCGAAACGCTAGGACCGGATTGTTTCGGTTGTGTTTCGGGGTAATTGCTTGGACATTGCGGTGCTGGCCGAGCGCTCCGTGCGGCGTTGCCAGCGGCCCAACAGCACAAAGGCCAGAACAGCGGCGGCAAACACGATCACCGACGTGTACTCGTTCAACCGGAAGCCGGCGGCGGTGTTCACCGGATCGATCCGCAGGTGTTCGATCCACAGCCGCCCCGCGCAGTAGTAGGCCACATAGAGCGCGAACAGCCGGCCATGACTCAGACGGAAGCGGCGCTCCGCCCACAGCAGGAAGGCGACGCCGGCCAGGTTCCACAGCATCTCGTAGCCGAAGGTGGGGTGGAAGGTGGCGAACTGCTCATAACCGCGGGGGCGGTGCACCGCGTCGATCTCCAGCCCCCAGGGCAGCGTGGTGGGCCGGCCGAACAGTTCCTGGTTGAACCAGTTGCCCACCCTGCCGATGGCCTGGGCAAGGATCAGGGCCGGGGCCCCGGCGTCGGCCATGGTGGCAAAGTCCATCCCCTTGCGCCGGCAGAGCAGCCAGGCGGTCAGCGCGCCGAGCGCCACCCCGCCCCAGATCCCCAGGCCGCCATTCCAGATGTAGAGCGCCTCGATCGGCCGTTTGCCGGGGCCGAAGTAGAGCTGGTGGTCGGTGATGACGTGGTACAGCCGGGCACCGATGATGCCCGCCACGACGGCGGCGCCCAGGACCTCCTCGAAGGCCTCGCCGTCGCCGCCACGGGCCATGAAACGACGCTTGGCCAACATCCAGCCCAGGATGATCCCGGTCAGGATGCACAGCGCATAGGCGTGGATGGTCAAGGGCCCCAGGTGGAAGGCGGACCAGCCGGGGCTGGGGATGGACAGCGAGTTGAACACGACGGTCTCAGGCCTCGCCGCGCACGCCGCGGGCCAGCTCGTCCACCAGCCGACGCAGCGCGGTCAGGTCCCGGGAGCCGGCCTGCTCATTGGCCAGCAGGTGCTTGACCAGCGCGGACCCGACGATCACGCCGTCGGCCACCTGGGTCAACTCCTTGGCCTGGGCACCGTTGGAGACCCCCAGCCCGACGCCGACGGGCAGCTCCGGACGGGCCTCGCGCACCCGCGCCACCAGGGCGGGGGCGGCGGAGCTGGTGCTGGTGCGGGTGCCGGTGACGCCCATCACGCTGGTGGCATAGACCCAGCCGCGACAGGCGTCCAGGGTGGAGACCAGGCGTTCGTCGGTGGAGGAGGGTGCCACCAGGAAGATCCGGTCCAGGCCGTGCGCGTCGGAGGCGGCCAGCCAGGCCTGTGCCTCGTCCGGGGTCAGATCCGGGGTGATCAGGCCGGCACCACCGGCGGCGGCGAAGTCCCGGGCGAAGGCGTCGACGCCATAGGTCTCCACCAGGTTCCAGTAGATCATCGCGGTGGCCTGCTTGCCGGTGGCGGCCACGGCCTCGACGGCGGTGAAGATGTCCCGGGTGCGGACCCCCTTGGCCAGGGCCTGGGTGGTGGCGTGCTGGATCACCAGCCCGTCCATCACCGGGTCCGAATAGGGCATTCCGATCTCGACGATGTCCACGCCCAGCCCGTCCGTGCCGTCGCACAGCGCGGTGATGGCCTCCACCGAGCCGGGCACGTCGGGGTAGCCCACGGGCAGGTAGCCCACCAGCGCGGCCCGGCCCTCATTGCGGGCGGCGGCATAGGCGTGACCGGACCTGCCGAGCCGGACCTCGTCGTCGAAGGGGGTGTTGGGGTAGCGGCTCACTTCTGCTCCATTTCCTCGGCCGAGTCGCTGCGCTCCATACGGCCGGCGATGTCGTCGACGCTGCCGTCGATCCCGAAGTAGCTGATGGCGGTGTCCACGTCCTTGTCGCCACGGCCGGAGATGTTGATCACGATCAGGGGCTTGGTCTGCGGATCCTTTGCGGTCAGCTCCAGCGCCAGCCGACGGGCTCCCGCCACGGCGTGGGCGGATTCAATGGCGGGCATGATCCCCTCGGTCTGGGTCAGCAACTTCAGCGCATCCATCGCCTCGGCGTCGGTCACCGGCAGGTAGCTGGCCCGGCCCGTCTTGGCCAGCCAGGCGTGCTCCGGGCCGACGCCCGGGTAGTCCAGCCCGGCGGAGATCGAGTGGGATTCGATGGTCTGGCCGTCGTCATTCATCAGCACATAGGTGCGCATCCCGTGCAACACGCCCATCCGGCCGGCGGTGATGGTGGCCGCATGCCGTCCGGTCTCGACGCCGTCGCCGGCGGCCTCGAAGCCGTAGAGCGCCACCTCGGGATCCGCCACGAAGTCCGCGAAGATCCCCATGGCATTGGAGCCGCCGCCGACGCAGGCGGTGACCGCGTCGGGCAGCTTCCCGTAGCGCTCCAGTACCTGGGCGCGGGTTTCGGTGGAGATGATCCTCTGGTACTCCCGCACGATCTTCGGGAAGGGGGCGGGGCCGGCCACGGTGCCAATCAGGTAGTGGGTGTGGTCCACATTGGTGACCCAGTCCCGCATCGCCTCGTTCATGGCGTCCTTGAGGGTCATGGATCCGGCCTCGACGGCCACCACCTCGGCCCCCAGCATCTGCATCCGGGCGACGTTGAGGGCCTGGCGCTCGGTGTCGACCTTGCCCATGTAGATCCGGCATTCCAGCCCCATCAGGGCGGCAGCGGTGGCGGTGGCGACGCCGTGCTGCCCGGCGCCGGTCTCGGCAATCACCCGGGTCTTGCCCATCCGCTTGGTCAGCAGCGCCTGGCCCAGCACATTGTTGACCTTGTGGGAGCCGGTGTGGTTCAGGTCCTCCCGCTTCAACACCATGGTGACCCCGGCCGAGCCCTCGGCGGCGCACTGCTGGGCAAACCGGTCGGCCTGCCAGATCGGGGTGGGTCGGCCGGCGTAGTCACGGCGCAGCCGCTCTAGCTCGGCATGGAAGTCCGGGTCGGCGCTGGCCTGGGCGAAGGCCTGGTCCAGCTGGTTCAGCGCCGCCTGCAGCGCCTCGGGGACGAAGCGTCCGCCGAAGTCGTCGTAGTGACCGTGCTCGTCGGGCAGGCTCATGGTTTCTCCAAAGACAGTAGGGACACGTGCCGGGTCGCCCGGGGGCGGGGTCAGCGGGCCCCGGCGGCCTCGACCATCGCGCGGATCGCGCCGGCCGGGTCACCGTGGCGCACCAGTGCCTCGCCCACGAGCACGACGTCCGCGCCCTGCGAGTGGACGAGCGCGGCGTCATCGGCGGTGAGGATCCCGGATTCGGCAACCTTCACCGGCCCCTCACCAATCAGGTCTACCAGCCGCCCGAACTGGGCGAGGTCCACCTCGAGGGTTTTGAGATTGCGGTTGTTGACGCCAATCAGCTGTGCGCCCAGCTCCACGGCGCGTTGGGTCTCCTGCTCGGTGTGGACCTCCACCAGCGGGGTCATGCCCAGGTCAAGCACCAGCCGGTGCAGCCGGGCCAGGTCCTCGTCGGACAGGGCGGCGACGATCAGCAGCACCAGGTCGGCACCGTGCGCGCGGGCCTCCCAGACCTGGTAGTCGTCGACGACGAAGTCCTTGCGCAGGACCGGGATCTCGACGGCCTGCCGAACCGCGTCCAGATCCGTCAAGGAGCCGTTGAACCGGCGCTTCTCGGTCAGCACGCTGATGGCGCTGGCGCCGCCTTCCTGGTACCGGCTGGCCAGGCTGGCGGGGTCGTCGATGCTGGCCAGGGCGCCCTTGCTGGGGCTGGATCGCTTGACCTCGCTGATCACCGAGAGCCCCGGTTCGCGGAAGCGGCCCAGGACGTCCAGCGCGGGGCGCCGGGTCTGGATGCGGACCTCCAGCTCGGGCAGGCTGGTCTGCTGCTTGCGCTGCTCCAGGTCCTCCCGGACGCCGACGATGATGTCGTCGAGGACGCTCGTCACAGGTCGCGGGCGGGGGTGCCGTAGCCCTGGGCCTTCATCACCAGGGTGAGCACGCCGGCCAGCAGGATGATCACCGACGGGACGATCACGCCCATCCAGCCGAACTGCTCGAAGCCGAAGGTGCTGGTGTAGGTCAGGATCACGAAGGCGGCCAGGGAAATCCAGGAACCGGCCCACGCGGCGGGCGACTTGCCCTCGTGGTACTCCAGCTGCTCCTGACGCTTGACGGCCTTGTGCTGCTGCATGCCCTGGTAGCTCATTGATCGTCCTTCTGGTCGGCCCCGGCGCCGGGGCTCGGCTTGCTGATGGGAGAGTCCTCTCGCCCCGTGACTTTACCGTGGATTTCGTCGCTGGTGGGGTCAAGACCCGCGTCGAGGGCCTTCCACAGGTCCAGATCCGTCTGTGGCCGCGCCGGCGCCGCGGCATCCCGGTCAAAACGACGGGCGGCGCTGCCCCACCGGTGTGCCGTTCCCAGCTGAGTTGCCGCTCCGGCAAGGCCCAATGCGGCGGCCAGCGCCAGCAGCTGGTGACCTTCACCACGCGCCACCAGCAGGGCCAGGCCGGCCGCCAGGGCCAGTTCCAGGGCTGCCACCAGGCGTCGGCCCAGGACACCGAGCAGCAGCGAGACCCCGACTGCGGCCAGCAGGGCCCAGCCGATGGCCTTGGCGGCATCCGCATGGGCGCCGCTTTGCTTGGCCAGGTAGAGGGCCAGCCCGGCGGCCGCGGCGGTGGCCAACCAGCTGGCCACCTTCAGCTGCCCGGGCTTCATGCGTCGGCTCCCTGACGGTGCAGGGCCTCCGCGCGTCGGATGGCATTCAGCACCGCCTTGGCCTTGTTCTGGCATTCCAGGTTCTCGCTGGCCGGGACGGAGTCGGCGACGATGCCGGCCCCGGCCTGCACGTGCGCCACACCGCCCTTGAGCAGGGCGGTGCGGATCGCGATGGCGGTGTCCGCATTGCCGGCGAAGTCGAAGTAGCCCACCACTCCCCCATAGGTGCCGCGACGGGTGGTCTCCAGCTCATCGATGATCTGCATGGCGCGCACCTTGGGCGCCCCGGACAGGGTGCCGGCCGGGAAACAGGCCAGGGTCACGTCCAGCCCGGTTTGGCCGTCGGCCACCCGGCCGGTCACGGCGGCCTCCAGGTGCATCACGTGGCTGTAGCGGCGCACCTGCATGAACTCGGTGACCGCGATGCTGCCGGGTTCGCAGACCCGGCCCAGGTCATTGCGGCCCAGGTCCACCAGCATCAGGTGTTCCGCCCGTTCCTTCTCGTCGGCCAACAGGTCCTGCTCGTGTTGACGGTCCTCGGCCGGGGTGGCGCCGCGGGGGCGGGTGCCGGCGATCGGGTGGGTGGTGGCCAAGCCGTCGGTGACCGTGACCAGGGCCTCCGGGCTGGAGCCGATCACGCTGAAACCGTCCAGCCGCAGCAGGTACAGGTAGGGGCTGGGGTTGGTGTTGCGCAGCTCCCGGTAGATCGCCAGGTCGGACGCGGTGGTGGGCAGGTCGAAGCGTTGGCTGGGCACCACCTGGAAGATGTCCCCGGCGACGATGTGCTGCTTGGCCCGCTCCACCAGGGCGCAGAAGTCGTCGTCGGTTCCCTGCCGGTCGGGCTGCCTGGAGCTGGCCTCGGCCTGGTGGGCCAGTAGGGATTCGCGGGGCTCGGCCAGCCGACGGGCCATTCGCTGCACCCGACGGGTGGCGTCCGCATGCGCCTCCTCCAGGTGCTCCGGGGAGTCGTCGAAGTTGATGGCATTGGCAATCAGCCAGACCTCGCCCTTGTGGTGGTCCAGCACGGCCAGGTCGCTGGCCAGCATCATCACCAGTTCGGGCACCTGCAGATCGTCGGTGCAGCTGTCCGGCAGCTTCTCCAGCCGTCGCACCACGTCATAGCCCAGGTAGCCGACCATGCCGGAGCTGAAGGGCGGCAGTTCGGGGTCGCGGTCCGTGTGCAGCACCGCCAGGGTCTGGCGCAGCGCGGTCAGCGGGTCGGAGTTGGTGGACAGGCCGGCGAGTTCGCGGCCGAGCCAGGTGGCCCGGCCGTCGGTCTCGGTCAGGGTGGCGGCGGCGTTGACGCCGATGAAGCTGTAGCGGGACCAGACACCCGCATCTGCCGACTCGAACAGATAGGTGTGCTCCCGGTTGCCGCACAGCTGGTGGTAGAGGGCGACGGGGGTCAGGTCGTCGGCCAGCAGGCGGGTGTGCACGCTGATCACCCGACGTCCGGCGTCGGCCTGGGCCCGGAAGCCGTCGAGGTCCGGGGTGATGGTCATCATGGTCTGGCTCACGCGTCGTCCCCCAACGGCAGGTCGGCGTCCTGCTCGGACAGGAGCAGATCGGCATCGAAGCAGGTGGCATCCCCGGTGTGACAGGCCCCGCCCACCTGGTCCACCCGGAGCAGCAGGGTGTCGCCGTCGCAATCCAGCCGCACCTCCCGGACGTGCTGGGTGTGGCCCGAGGTCTCCCCCTTGACCCAGTACTCATTGCGGGATCGGGACCAGTAGGTGGCCTTGCGGGTCTCCAGGGTCCGCGCCAGCGCCTCGTCGTCCATCCAGGCCATCATCAGCACCGCGCCGGAACCGGCGTCGGTGACGACGGCGGGCACCAGACCGTCGGGGTTGCGCTTCAGCCTGCTGGCGATCTGGGGGTTCAAAGGCATGCGGCCCATTGTTCCCGATCCCGACGAGGAGGCCGAACGCTGCCCATGCTGCGGCGCTGACCGACACATCTCCCCCGTCTACCCTCAACTGCGCAGCCGCTACTTCTTCGGGCAGCCGTTGCAGCGGCTGCCCCGACACTCAACGGCTGCGCAGTCCCCGCCGGAGGCTGCCGGCCCGACGCCGAACCGACCCACCACCCGCACACGAACCGACCTACAATCCCTGCATGTCCTTTTCCCGGAGTGAGCGCCTCGCGCTGTGCGACCTGCTGGATGAGCTGGGCCCCGACGCCCCCACCCTGTGCGAGGGCTGGACCACCCATGACCTGGCCGCGCACCTGTGGGTGCGGGAGGCCGATCCCCTGGCCGCACCCGGCATCGTGATCGAGCCCCTGGCCGGCCTGACCGAGAAGCGGATGACACAGGCCAAGACCAAGTTGGCCTATCGCGAGCTGGTGGCCCGGGTACGCCGGGGTCCTGCCCGGATCTCGGTCTTCGCGCTGCCCGGCCTCGACGAGGCGGCCAATGCCGCGGAGTACTTCGTGCACCACGAGGACGTGCGCCGTGCCCAGCCCGGTAGCCCCCAGCCAAGGGAGCTCGGCGAGGAGGCGGAGGCGTTGTGCGCCAAGCGACTGGCCTCCATGGGCCGGGTGATGTTCCGCCGCTGCCCCGTTGGCGCCATCGCGGAGCGCACCGACGGCCCGTCGGAGTCCCTGGTGCTGAAGCCGGGTGAGCCCGTCGTCGAGCTACATGGCAAGCCCAGCGAGCTGCTGCTGTTCGCCTTCGGCCGGGGCGCGCACGCCGACGTCGAACTCCGGGGCGACGAGGACGCGGTGCAGCGTCTGCGCGACGCCAGCTTCGGCATCTGATGACCACCATCGGGATCAGCCGGTTCGAGCTGCGCCGGGAACTGGTCGCGATCCCGCACAGCCCGTCGGTGAAGGAGACCCTGGTCCGGATCATGCTGGACGGCCGGCGGCTGGAGGACTGGGTGGAATTCCTCACCCGGCGCCCTGCCGGAAGCTGGTACGGACTCCCCGACGGCGACCACATCCCGGGCCTGCTCCGCGGCGAGCACCCCGACTTCGACGGCCGCACCGAGGTCTCGGTCTGTGCCTGCGGCACCCCCGGCTGCAGTCCCCTGCTGGCCCGGATCGAGCTGGCCGAGGATCACGTGCGCTGGGCCAGCCTGGCGTCGGGCAACGGCTCGGTGGCCCCGCCGGAAGAGTTGGACCTGCACATCACCATCAACCGGGACGCCTATCTGCGGGCCGTCACGGCACTGCAGGACTGGGAGGTCCCGATCGACGGCTGAGCGCCTCAGCCCTCGAAGGGTTCGGGTGCCGGCACGGCCTCCATCTCGTCACCCAGGCTTCCCCGGGTGGCGTGGCGGCCATTGAGCAGCAGGTTCAGCACGACGGCGCTCAGGGCCGCGGCGGAGATTCCGGAACCCAGGATCATTCCCAGCCAGGTGGGCACGTGGGCATAGAAGCTGGGCGCGGCAATCGGGAACATCACCAGTGCCAGGGACGTGGCCACGACGAAGATGTTGTTGCCGCGCTCGAAATCGGCCTGCTGCAGGGTCTGGATGCCGGCCGCGGCCACCGAGCCGAACAGCACCACCCCGGCACCGCCCAACACGGCGGACGGGACGCAGGCCACCACCCGGCCCAGCAACGGGAACATGCCCAGCAGGAGCAGCAGCACGGCCCCGGCGGCCACCGTGTACCGGGACTTCACCTTGGTGACGGCCACCAACCCGACATTCTGGGCGAAGGCGGTGGGCGGGGTGGAGTTGAACAGCGGGGCCACGATGGTGGCCAGCATGTCGGCGCGCAGGCCGTCGGCAATCCGCTTCTCGTCGACGTCGGTGCCCACCACCTTGGCGACAGCGAACAGGTCGGCCATGATCTCCATCAGCGTCACGATGATCACGATGGTCATGGAGATGATGGCGCCCACCTCGAAGCGGGGCGCGCCGAAGAAGAAGGGCTGCGGGAAGGCGAAGACCGCTCCGTGCAGCACCTGGCTGAAGTCGGCCTGGCCGGTCACCGCGGCGACGACGGTGCCCACCAGAATGCCCACCAGGATGGCCACCCGAGCCAGCTGCCTGACCCGGGTGCAGACCAGCACCACGGCCAGGGTGAAGGCCGCCAGCGCCAGGTTGGTCAGCGACGCCCCGCCGGGATCCTGCCCGGTGATCCAGCCGGCCGCCACCGGCAGCAGGGAGATGCCCATCGCGGTGATGATGGTGCCGGTCACGACGGGCGGGAAGAAGCGCTGGATCTTGCTGAACAGCGGCGCCAGCAGGAAGCCGATCACGCCCGCGACCATCACCGAGCCGAAGATCACCGGCAGTCCCCCGCCGCTGGCCAGGATGGCCAGCATGGTGGAGACGGCACCGAAGGTGGTCCCGTTGACCAGCGGCAGCTTGGACCCCAGGAAGGGCAGGCCCAGGGACTGCAGCAGGGTGGACAGGCCGGAGACGAACAGCGCGGCGGCCACCAGCATGCCAACCTGTTCGGGCGGCAGCTTGGCCGCGGTCCCGACGATCAGCGGCACGGCGATCACCCCGCCGTACATGCTCAGGATGTGCTGGAAGCCGTAGAGGAAGGCCTTGCCGACGGGCAGCCGCTCGTCCTCGGGCCGGATTGACGGACTGGTGACGGGCGCGCTGCTCACTGATTTCCTTTTGACGAGGTGCGGGAGAACTCGGGTGGGACAACCCACAGCCGCCCATCAAACCACTCCGGGCCCCGGCGTCCACCACCGGGGCCCGGGCCAGCGCCTCAGCCCAGCTTCTCCATGATCAGCTCGCGCACCCGGCCGGCGTCGGCCTGACCCTTCATCGCCTTCATCACCTGGCCGATCAGCGCACCGGCTGCCTGCACCTTGCCGTCGCGGATCTTCTGCGCCACATCGGGGTTGGCGGCAATCACGTCGTCGACGGCGGCCGACAGGGCCCCGTCGTCGCTCACCACGGCCAGGCCCCGCTGCTCGACGATCTGCGCGGGCTCGCCCTCCCCAGCAATGACCCCATCAATCACCTGGCGGGCCAGCTTGTCGTTGATCGTCTTCGCATCGACGAGCTGCTGCAGCTCCACCACCTGCGCCGGGCTCATCCCGACGGCCTCCAGCGCGACCCCTGCCTCATTGGCGCGACGGGCCAGCTCACCGAGCCACCACTTGCGGGCGGCCTGCGGCTGGGCGCCGGCCTCGACGGTGGCCTCGATCAGGTCCAGCGCGCCGACGGCCTCGATGTCGCCCATCTCCCGCTCGGACAGTCCCCACTGCTCCACAATCCGCTTGCGTCGCTCGGCCGGCGGCTCGGGCAGGGTGGCGCGCAATTCCTCCACCCATTCCCGGCTGGGGGCAATCGGCACCAGGTCGGGCTCGGGGAAGTAGCGGTAGTCCTCCGCCTGCTCCTTGGAACGGCCGGGCGTGGTGTACTGCCCGTCCTCCTGCCACATCCGGGTCTCCTGCTTGATCCGGCCACCGTTGGCCAGGATCGCGCCCTGCCGGGTCATCTCGAAGCGCAGGGCACCCTCGACGGAGCGCAGCGAGTTCACGTTCTTGGTCTCGGTGCGGGTGCCGAACTCGGTGGCGTCCTTGGCCATCAGGGAGACATTGGCGTCGCAGCGCATGTTGCCCTGCTCCATCCGCGCCTCGGAGACGCCCAGCGCCTTCATCATGTCGCGCAGATAGGACATGTAGGCCCGGCCGACCTGCGGGGCGTACTTGCCGCAACCGGTGATCGGCTTGGTGACGATCTCCATCAGCGGCACGCCGGCCCGGTTGTAGTCCATCAGGGAGTACTCGGCGCCCTGGATCCGGCCGATGCCACCGACGTGCAGGCTCTTGCCGGCGTCCTCCTCCATGTGCACCCGCTCCACCTCGACGCGGAAGGTCTGACCCTCCACCTCGACGTCGACATAACCGTCGTGGCAGATCGGCTCGTCGTACTGGCTGATCTGGTAGTCCTTGGTCATGTCCGGATAGAAGTAGTTCTTGCGGCTGAACCGGCTCCACTCGGCGACCTGGCAGTTGAGCGCCAGACCGATCCGGATGGCGGATTCCACCGCCTTGCCGTTCACGACGGGCAGCGAGCCGGGCAGGCCCAGGCAGACCGGGCAGACGTGGGTGTTGGGCTCGCCACCGGGCTCGGCGGAGCAGCCGCACCACATCTTGGAGGCGGTGTTCAGCTCGACGTGCACCTCCAACCCCAGCACCGGATCGAAGCGCTCGATCACCTCGTCGTAGTCCATCAGCTCGCCATCGAAGTAGCCGCTCATGCCTGGGCCGCCTTCCGGGTCAGGGTGTTCTCAAGGGCCGGGGCCTGGGCCAGCAGTTCGCCGCCCCACTGCTGCTGCAGCGCGGCCTCCAGCGCGGCGCCAATCCGGTAGAGCCGTTCCTCGGCCATCGGCGGGGCCATCACCTGGAAACCAACCGGCAGGCCGTCCTCCGGCGCCAGCCCACACGGGAAGGAGGCCGACGCATTCCCGGCCATGTTCGACGGGATGGTGCACAGGTCGGCCTTGTACATGGCCATCGGGTCGTCGGTGCGCTCCCCCAGCTTGAAGGCCGTGGTGGGCGTCGACGGGCTGACCAGCACGTCCACCTGCTCGAAGGCGGCGTCGAAGTCCCGCTGGATCAGGGTGCGGACCTGCTGCGCGGAGCCGTAGTAGGCGTCGTAGTAGCCGCTGGACAGCGCATAGGTGCCGATGATGATCCGACGCTTCACCTCCTCGCCAAAACCGGCGCCGCGGGTGGCGTTCATCACCTGCTCGGTGGAGCGGCTGCCGTCGTCGCCCACCCGCAGGCCGTAGCGCATCGCGTCATAGCGGGCCAGGTTGGAGCTGACCTCGCTGGGCATGATCAGGTAGTAGGCGGGCAGCGCGTAGTCGAAGTGCGGGCAGCTGACCTCCACCACCTCGGCGCCGGCCTGCTTGAGCAGCTCGACGGCCTCGGTGAAGCGCTGCTCCACGCCGGGGGCATACCCGTCGCCACCGAATTCCTTGACGACGCCAATCTTCATTCCCGTGATCTCGGGATTGCGGGCGGCGGCCACCACCGGCGGCACCGGCGCGTCGATCGAGGTGGAATCCATCGGGTCATGCCCGGCGATCACCTCGTGCAGCAGCGCGGCGTCCAGCACCGTGCGCGCGCAGGGGCCGGGCTGGTCCAGGCTGGAGGCCATCGCGATGATGCCGTAGCGGCTGGCACCGCCATACGTGGGCTTCACACCGCAGGTGCCGGTGACCGACGCGGGCTGGCGGATGGAGCCGCCGGTGTCGGTGCCGATCGCCAGCGGCGCCTCGAAGGCGGCCAGCGCGGCCGACGAGCCGCCGCCGGAGCCGCCGGGGATCCGGTCCAGGTCCCACGGGTTGTGGGTGGCCCCGAAGTAGGAGGTCTCGGTGGAGGAACCCATCGCGAACTCGTCCAGGTTGGTCTTGCCCAGGATCACCAGCCCGGCGTCCAGCAGCTTGGTGACGATGGTGGCGCTGTAGGGCGGGATCCAGCCCTCCAGGATCCTGGACGACGCGGTGGTGGGCAGCCCCTCGTAGCAGAGCAGGTCCTTGACCGCGATCGGGACGCCGGCCAGCGGGCCCAGCTTCTCGCCCGCGGCGATCCTGGCGTCGACGGCGGCGGCCAGTTCCAGCGCCCGGTCCGCGTCGACGGCGGTGAAGGCATTGACCTGACCGTCGACGGCCTCGATCTGGGCCAGGAAGGCGCGGGTGACCTCGACGGAGGTGATCTTCTGGTCGGCGATCCACTCGCCCAACTGCGCGGCGGTGGCCGCCAGGATCTCGGCAGTGCTCAACTCGGTGCTCATCAGGCCTCCTCGTCCAGGATCCGCGGCACCCGGAAGCGGCCGTCCTCGGCGGCGGGCGCACCGCTGAGCACCTGCTCCGGGGTGAGCGACGGCTTGACCTCGTCGGCCCGGAAGACGTTGGTCAGCGGCAGGGCGTGGGAGGTCGGCGGGATGTCGTCACCGGCCACCTGCGCCACGCTCGCCACCGAGTCGAGGATCACGTCCAGCTGCGGGGCGAGCCTCTCCCGCTCCTCGCTGCTCAGCTCGATCCGGGCCAGCGCCGCGAGGCGGGCCACGTCATCTGGCGTCAGGGCCACGATGTCACTCCTGGGGATCTCGGGAAATCTGTGCCTGCTGGCACCCAGATCATCCTAGTGCCCGGCACCGACAAGACCAGCCGACGATCAGGGCAGGGGCGGCAGCCGGTCCACCAATGCCTGGGTACGCACCATCTCGGCACACGCACGCGGGTCCCGGGCGATCCGGACCGCCGCATCCTGGGTCAGCACCACCAGGGCGCTGGAGCCGGTCTCCACCTGCTCGAAGTCTTCGACGGGTTGCGGCAGGCAACGGGCCACCAGGTCCTCGATCACCTGGTCGTCCGGACGAGCGAACCGGTTCTCCAGTTCCATCCGATCCCCCTCCTCGTCGCCCCCGTCATGGCAGGCGACTGTCAGCCGTCCGCAGTCGAGAGCTCCTTGGCAATGGTGTCCAGGACGCTCGGTAGGTCCTCTTTGACGGTAACCCGCACGACATCCTGACTGACTAGTAGATAGCCGTGCGCGATGCGGTTGCGCATCCCCCACATGCTCGCCCACGCGGCCCCGAACATCCGGTCCCTGACGTCCTCATCCAGATGAGAGAGTGACTCCACTCCGGCGGCCAGCCGCATGCAGACGGCGTCCACTGTGAGCTGGCTGCCCAAGTCCCCATTGGCATGCTGCACCGCCAGACCGAAGTGGAACTGCGCGTCGTGAAGGATCTCCTCCGTCGATCGCCCATGTTTCGCCATCACAGCGGTATCGCCTCCCCAAGGATCCGGTGGCGCAGGTCAGGTCTCAACGATTGGATCGGCACCAGGTCCACGTCGGCCCCGACCGCCTCGGCGATCCGCCGTTCCAGCTCCCCGAGCCGAATCAGCCCCAATGGTTGGCGCATGTCGAACAGCAGATCGACGTCGGAACCCTGGGTGTCGCGCCCCGTGGCCACCGACCCGAAGACCCGGACGCCACTGCCCCCAGCCTCACGAACGACCTCCATGATCGCCCCACGTGCATGGATCAGGCGCTTGGCCAAGGGCGTTGTCCCGTGGAATCGCAGGATCCGGGACACCTCGGGTTGACTGCGATGAATCTGCCGGGCGATCTCCCGCTGACTCATTCCCTCCCGACTGGCCTGACGGACGGCGTGCACCAACCGGGCGCGGGCAACCCGCACCGCCTCGTCGCACTCCGCAGCCACTGTCGAAAGCTCCGTCACGCCCTCATGATAGCAATTACTATTGGCAGTACTGAGGCCTCAACGCTCAGAGCGCACAATTCCTGCCAGCTGCAAACGTCGTGGCGTTTACCCGTGCGCGAAACGTCTCACCCCATCGCCTTGGGCGCCCTAAGAGCACACACCAGGAGGCGCCCACAGTGTGGATCACCCCGTGGGAAATGTTGGGATCTGGCCGATGAATTTGATTGACTGCCGCGGTGCACTTGGTTCGCGTGAAGTTCCCAGACCGTCCCGGCTCCCTCGGGATGGTCGCCTCTGCCATGGGCACGTCAGGGGCCGACATCTCCGCGATGGAGATCGTGGACAAGGGCCCCGACTGGGTGATCGACGACTTCATGCTCACCATGGGCCAGGCCGGCCTGATCGAAACCCTGATCGGCACCTGCAATGAACTCGACGGGGTGCAGGTGCTGTGGGTCTCCCGCTACCCGGACAACTGGGGAATCGAGGGTGACATCGAGGCCCTCAACCACATGACCGCTGACCCGGAGCACGCCGCGCAGACCCTCACCGAGCACGCGCCGCGGGTCTTCCACTGCCAGTGGGCCGCGCTGGTGGACCGCCACGACGGGCACCTGCTGCACGGGACGGACCAGTCCCCCGACTTCGCACCGGGCGACCACCTGGCCGTCGGCGGCCTGGAGGAAGCCGCCGCCCGGGAGCTGGAGACCGGCTGGCTGCCCGGCTGGGGGGATTCGACGGTGGCGGTGTGCCCCGTCGACGAGAATCGGGCCATCGTGCTGGGCCGGCACGGCGGGCCGGTCTTCCTGCCCTCGGAGCTACGACGGCTGGTGCACCTGGCCGCGCTCAGCTGAAGAAGCCCACGCTCAGCTGAGCCCGTTCATCGCCTTGTAGAAGTACCAACCCAACCCGCACAGCGCCGCGACGGCGCCGATGAAGGCCAGGCTCACCCAGATCCGCAGCCGCTTCTTGGCCTGCGTGGTGGGGACCCGCTCGGGGCCCCACTCGCCTACCTTCGGCTGCACCCGCGCCGGGGCGTTGCCGTTCAGGTTCAGGTTGGAGAAGCCGCGCATGCGCCCAGACTATCCGCTGGTGACAAGCTGCTCGGCCAGCAGGACAGCGGCCTCCGGCAGGGCGTCCAGCTGCGTGATGGCCGCGCGCACGCTCCACCCGGCCAGGCCACAGGCCGTCGAGACCGCCAACCGTTCCAGCAACAGCTGAGGATCCAGCTGCAGCGGGCGCAGCAGGTCGAGGCCCCGACGCACGATCTGGTCAGGGGTGCTGACCTGGTCGGGCGATGCGGTGGGTGCCAGCCCCAGCACCGCGTCGCGCCCGGCCTCCAGCCAACCCGCCAAGCAATCCAGGTCGGCGGGCCGCAGGGTGGCCACGTCCAGCGACACCGCATCGACGCCCACGCCATCGGCCCCGGAACCACCCAGCAGCCCCAGGTCCATCCCGGGCGCGCAGCAGTGCACCGTGACCCGAGCGGCCCCGGTGCGCACCGGGCCGGTGACGCGGCGCAGCAGCTCGCCGGCCCGCGGCGCATCCAGGCTGCGCAGCCGGGAGAAGCCGGAGGCGGTCGGCACCCGGCCGGCCAGCACCGCGGGCAACAGCGGCTCGTCCAGCTGCACCCACCAGGTCACGTCGGGCAGCCGTCGGGCCAACTCGGCCAGCAGGCCGGACACCCCGATGCCGAGGCTCTCGGCCATTTCCCGACGTGCGCCATGATCGGCCAGCACCTTGTCCCCGCGGGCGCGCTCCAGGCAGGCGGCCAGGGTGAGCGGCCCGGCGACGGTCAGCGTGATGCTGCCGCCAAAACCCTGGGCCAGCTCCTCCAGGTCATCCAGGTCCCGACGCAGCAGGCCCCGCGCCCGGGCGTGGTCCCTCCCGCTGGCATCGGTCAGGCGCCAACCCTGGGGCTGCAGGTCAAAGCCCAGCCCCTCGGTCATGGCCAGGCTGCGGCCAATCATGTCCGCCCCGATGCCCCGGGCCGGCAGCTCGGGAAGCCAGGCGTGCTCGAATCCGCCCAGCACGTGCGTCAGCGCCCCGCGCAGGTCTTCGCCCGGCAGGGATCCGATCCCGGTGGCAATGATGCTCATGCGCCGGCCTCCCCCGGCTCCGCACGACGCCCGGTGGCGGCAATCGTCGAGCTGCCCACCACCCGGTCCCCGTCGTAGACGACGACGGCCTGCCCGGGGGCGATCCCGACCGCCGACTTGTCCAGCTGAACCAGCATGGTGTCCTCGGTGGCGCTGATCGCGGCGGGCATCGCCTCGCCATGCGCCCGGACCTGGGCGAGTCCACGCCAGGTACCCGCCGGTCTGGCCTCGGTCCAGGTGGGGCGGATCCCCTCGATCCGGTCCACCGCCAGCAGCTCCTTGGGACCCACCACCACCCGGTTCTGGACGGGTTCGATCCCCAGGACGAAGCGTGGCCTGCCGTCGGCGGCCGGAACCCCCAACCGCAGCCCGCGGCGCTGACCGACGGTGAACTGGTGGAAGCCGGAGTGCCGGCCCACCACCGCACCGTCCTGGTCCACTATCTCGCCCTCCTGCTCCCCCAGCGCCCGGGACAGGTAGCCGGGGGTGTCGCCGTCGGGGATGAAGCAGATGTCGTGGCTGTCCGGCTTCTTGGCCACCCCCAGGCCCAGCTGGGCGGCCTCGGAGCGGACCTCGCTCTTGGGCACGTCGCACAGTGGGAAGAGCGAATGCGCCAGCTGCTCCTGGTTCAACACGCCCAGCACATAGGACTGGTCCTTGGCGGCGTCGGCGGCGCGGTAGAGGGAGAAGGCTCCGTCGTGCTCCTCCAACCGGGCGTAGTGGCCGGTCACCACCTTGTCGAAGCCCAGCGCCATGCCGCGCTCCAGCACGGCGGCGAACTTGATCTTCTCATTGCAGCGCAGGCACGGGTTGGGGGTGCGCCCCGCCGCATACTCGGCGACGAAGTCATCCACCACGTCGGCCCGGAAGCGGTCCGAGAGATCCCACACGTAGAAGGGAATCCCCAGCCTGTCCGCCACCCGTCGGGCGTCGTGACTGTCCTCCAGGGAACAGCAACCGCGGGCCCCGGTGCGAAAGCTCTGCGGGTTCTTGGACAGCGCCAGGTGAACCCCGGTGACGTCGTGGCCCGCGGCCACCATCCGGGCCGCGGCGACGGCGGAGTCCACCCCGCCGGACATGGCCACCAGCACCCTCACGAGGGCACCTCGCCGACGCTGTGGGCTGCCCGAGCCAGGGAGATGACGTCGGGCAGCAGGGAGATCAGGTTGGCGACGTCATCGGTGACGGTGGAGGCGCCGAAGCTGAACCGGATCGAGGCCTGGGCCTGTTCCGGGGTGCGCCCCATGGCCAGCAGCACCTCGCTTGGCTGGTGCACCCCGGCGCGGCAGGCGGCCCCGGTGGAGCAGTCGATGCCGGCCTGGTCCAGCAGCATCAGCACGTCGTCGGCGCGCGTCCCCTCGAAGGTGAAGTTGGCGATGTGCGGGCTGGCCTCGGGCGCTCCGTTGAGGAAGCTGCGGGTGATGGTGGCCCGGACGCGCTCGGTCAGCCGATCCCGCAGCAGCCGCAGCCGGGCACTCTCGGCCGCCAGGTTCTGCACGGCATGCGCGGCGGCCGCCGCGAAGGCCGCGGCCAGCATCACGGGTTGCGTCCCGGAGCGGACGTCGCGCTCCTGCCCGCCGCCCAGCCCCCACGGGGGAAGTTCCAGATCCCGTCGCGCCAACAGGGCGCCGATCCCCACCGGGGCGCCGATCTTGTGCCCGGACAGGCTCATCAGGTCCACCCCGCTGGCCGCGAAGTCCACCGGGACGTGCCCCAGGGCCTGCACCGCGTCGGTGTGCACCCAGGCACCCACCCGGCGGGCCTGCTCCACCACCTGGTCCAGTGGCTGGATGGTCCCGGTCTCATTGTTCACGCTCATCACGGACACCAGGGCGCTCTCCCCGCCCAGCCGGTCGGACAGTTCAGCCGGGTCCAGTAGGCCATCGCGGTCACAGGACAGCGCGCCCACCCCCGGCAGCCGCACCCGGGCGTCGGCGACGGAGTGGTGCTCGGTGGCGCCGATCAGCACGCCGCGTCGCCCCGGGCGTCGCGCGCCGGCATTGAGGGCAATGCTGTCCGCCTCCGAGCCGCCACTGGTGAATATGACCTCGGTCGGATGGGCCCCCACAGCCTCGGCCAACTGCTCCCGCGCGTCCTCCAGCACGGCCCGCGCAGCCCGTCCCGACGTGTGCAGGGCAGCGGGATTGCCGGTCAACCGGCCGTGCCGCAGCAGTGCCTCCATGGCCGCCGGCAGCATCGGGCTGGACGCGGCATGATCCAGGTAGCTGCGACGCACGGTCTGTCCCTGGGGCTGCTCCATGTCTCCATCCTCACACCGTGGGCCACCTGCGGCCACGCGAACCAGCGACGCTACACCCGGCCGCCACCACCCGAAAGTATGCCGCCTGTGAGCGTGCTGAGTTCGGTGGGGCGCGCCGCAGGCCCTAGACTGCACAATGGTGGCAAGATTGGCCTTCGTGCCCAGGCGCGTGGCCCGTTGATGGCTCGCTCGAAGGGCCGTACAAGCGTAGGCACAGTGGCCGCAGGAGGCCGGTTGCCTCCTTCGGTCAGGGACGTCGGGACGGAAATCTCCGCTCCCTGTAGAAGAAGGCAGAAGAGGCAACAATCCATGAACTCTGAGACACCCTCGCCGGTCGACTCGTCGATCCTCGGTGCCCAGCTCCTCGACGATGGCTGCCGGTTCGCCCTCTGGGCACCGCGAGCCCACCGTGTTGAATTGTCCTTGGTGGCCGCCGACCGCAGCCAACACAATGTGGACATGGCCCGTAATCCGGACGGGGTTTGGATCGTTCATGTTCCCGGCATCTCCGCGGGCCAGCGGTACGGCTACCGGGTGCACGGAGACTGGAACCCGGATGCCGGCATGCGCTTCAACCCGGCCAAGCTGCTGCTGGACCCCTACGCCCGGGCCATCACCGCGGGCGTGGACTACTCCGGCCCGATCCTGGACCACACCGCCGAATCCAACTACCTGCCAGACCCGCGGGACTCCTACGAGTCCGTGCCGCTGAGTGTCGTCGTGGCGCCCTCCCCCGCCCCGACCCCGATCAAGCGGCGCCGCCCGCTGAGCGAGTGCGTGATCTACGAGACCCACCTCAAGGGCTTCACCAACCTGCACCCCAGCGTCCCGGAGCACCTGCGCGGCACCTACTCCGGCATGGCCTACGACGCGGTGATCGACTACCTGGTGGAGACCGGGATCAACACCGTCCAGCTGCTGCCGATCCACCACTTCGTCAGCGAGCCCTTCATCGTCGGCCGCGGCCTGACCAACTACTGGGGCTACAACACCCTGGGCTTCTTCGCCCCGCACGCCGCCTACTCCTCCGTGAGCACTCTGGGCGAGCAGGTGGAGGAGTTCAAGCGCATGGTCAGCAAACTGCACGAGCACGACATCGAGGTGATCCTCGACGTGGTCTACAACCACACCGCCGAGGGTGGACACGAGGGTCCGACGCTGAGCTTCCGTGGCCTGGACCACCTGGGCTACTACCGGCTGACCAATGACCTGCGCAATGACTACGACGTGACCGGCTGTGGCAACTCGGTGGACACCTCCCACCCGGGCGTGCTGAACATGGTGATCGACTCGATGCGCTACTGGGTGACGGAGATGGGCGTCGACGGCTTCCGCTTCGACCTGGCCACCACCCTGATCCGCAATGAGCAGCACCACGTGGACCAGAACCACGAGTTCAAGAAGCGGATTGCCGAGGACCCGGCCTTCGAGGGCATCAAGATGATCGCCGAGCCCTGGGACATGGGCCCCTACGGCTACCAGGTGGGCAACTGGGGCCCCGGCTGGAGCGAGTGGAATGACCAGTACCGCAACTTCATGCGGGACTTCTGGCGGGGCGCCACCCAGGGCGTCGCCACCCTGGCCACCCGGCTGTGTGGCTCCCCCGACATCTTCGACCGGGAGGGCCGGGGCCTGCACTCCAGCGTGAACTTCATCACCGCGCACGACGGCTTCACCATGCGCGACCTGGTCACCTATGACATCAAGCACAACGATGCCAATGGCGAGGCCAACCGCGACGGCGCCGACGACAACCGCTCCTGGAACTGTGGTTGGGAGGGCGAGACCGTCGACGAGGGGATCAACGACTTCCGCCACCGCCAGGTGAAGAACATGATGGCCACCCTGATCCTGTCCTCCGGCGTTCCGATGATCACCGCGGGCGACGAGCTGGGACGCACCCAGGGCGGCAACAACAATGCCTACTGCCAGGACTCCCCGCTCAGCTGGGTGCACTGGGACACCCTGGACAGCTGGGGCGACGTGTCCGAGCTGACCTCCACCCTGCTCAAGGCCCGTCGGGACTTCGCGCCGCTGCGCGCCACCCGATTCCGGACCCACTCCGAGGTGCTGGACGCCGACGGCCACGGCCTGGGCCGCTATGACCTGGCCTGGCTGGACTGCTGGGACGGCGAGATGCGCGACGACCAGTGGCACGACGGCGGCCGACGCCATCTGGGGATGTACGTCTCCGATGCCGACGCAGCCTTCGTGACCCTGTACAACGGCGCCGCCAACGACGTCCTGGTCCGGCTGCCCGGTGGCGCGTGGTCCAGCGGCTACCAGGTGGTGGCCACCACGGCGCACCGCGACGAGCTGCCCGAATCCCCGATCGCCCCCGGCCAGGAGTTCGACCTGCCCGGCCGCAGCGTCACCCTGTTGCGCTGCGAGGTGGCCTCCCAGGCCCCCAAGCCGATCATCGACGAGTTCGAGGAGCCGCTGCCGGCCGAGGAGCTGACCGCCCCCGACGAGGCGGCCGCCACCCTGGCCAAGCTGGACGAGCAGGAGTACTGAGCCCTCATCTGGGGGCCTGTGCATGGCAAGCCCTCAGGTGAGCAGGTCCTCCAACCAGCCAGCAAAGCTCGGGCAACGCTCCAGGATGGCGTCGAAGGGGACATCGGCAATGACCCGGATGCCATCCACTGTCTTGGTATAGCCATCCCAAGCAGCCATGATCCGGTGTGAGGGGCTGGTGCTCTCGCCACCATTGACCAGTTCCGGATCTCCCTGGAAGTCCGCCAGTACCTTGCGCAGATCGCGTGCCGCCTTCTCCGGGACGACGGTGCTGCCTGCATCCAGGGCGGCGAGAACCAGCGCCTCGAACTCGTGCAGGAACACATGGGGCAGGATCCTCGCGCGCTGGCCGCCGGCGTTCAGGTCCTGCGCCAGGGAATCCATCAACTCACGATGGTATTCGCGTCCGCTCCCGGCGCCCTGTCTGCCAGGCGCATCACTGGGGCAGCCATAGAGATCCAGCAGGACACCAATACGGTGCCAATGGCCTTCGTGGGCAAGTTTGTTCGCCAGCTTGCGATATCCACTCCACCGGGCTCCTCCCTTGTGACGTCCATGCGCGGTCTGACTCGTCACGGGGATGAAGGGAGTGAGGAAAATCCCCCGAGCGGCAAGCTGTGGTGCCAGCACCTCCCGCACGAATAGTTCCTCGGTCTGTCCTTCCACCACCAGGGCGATCTGCTTCATGAAATGACCGCCTCATGGGTGGGTCGACCGCCCAACAGGTTCATCCGCCACAGTTCGCCCAAGGAGTAGTCCTCCAAGAACTCCCCCAGCGATTCGGCATCAGGCCTGTTCAACCGAGTTTCACCCGCAGCTCGCTCCACGACGGCCACCGTGTCGAGGCTGAATTCCTCCAGCAGTGAGACGGACTGCGTGGCAAGGATCACCCGCCTGCCACTGCCGGCACAAGAATTCACCAGCTCCGCGAGCTGACGAATCGCAAAGGGGTGCAACCCGAGCTCCGGCTCATCCAGAACGACGGTAGCGGGCCGATGTGGTGACAGCAGCAGCGTTGTCAGGCAGATGAAGCGCAGGGTGCCGTCACTGAGCTGTCCTGCGGAGAAGACTTCATCACAACCCTTCTGGCGCCAGCGCAACAGAATCGTGTCCGCAGCAGCTCCATCAGGCTGGAGGACGAAGTCCTCGAAGAAGGGCGCCACGCTCCGCACCGCGGCAACCATCCGCTGGTAGGTTTCGGGGTCCTCCTGCTCCAGCCGGTGGAGATAGGCCGCCAGATTGGCTGCATCCCTGCGCAGCTCAAGATTGTCCGCCAGATTGGACCGCTGCTTCGGTGGGGCATCCTGGCTCACATCGTCGAAGTGGTAGACCCGACACGATGCGAGCACATCCTGCACATAGAACGCCATCGGCGCGGACTCCCCGGTGACCTTTCGCAGCCGGGATTCCCTGGTCAGGCCAAGTGGCCGCTCCAGCGGCCGCTGGAACTTGGTGGTGTCCTGCATCAGCAGGGTTTCGTCCAGGACAACCTCGTCGTCCTCTCCCGCACTGAGGCGAGCCATGTAACCGTTCCAGACACCGTCGTCGTTTGGGGTGCCATGCACCTCAAGTTCAATCTGACGGCTGGTGGCTCCGCCCGCTCCGTGGTGCACCATCCGCGAAATGCCGCCCCGCCGCACGACGTAGTTCTGCAGATTCCGGTCCACCAGCTCACCGAGAAGTTCCAAGGACCGGACAACGTTTGACTTGCCGGCGCCATTCGCGCCGATCAACACGGTGACTGGGGTGTCCAGGGTCAATGACACCTCACGAAGCGAGGCGAACCCCTTGATCTTGATCTCTTGGAGCGGACGCATGCCCCCACCATAACGGCGGCTCCCCCATTCGGGGAGCCGCCGTCAATGCGTGGTGCGAGTGATCACAGGACCGGCGGGGTGTGCCAGATCTCGCGGATGTAGTCCTTCATCGAGCGGTCGCTGGAGAAGTAGCCGCTGCGCGCGACGTTGAGGATCGCGGACCGGGTCCACGCCTCCTCGTCGGCATAGTAGGCCTCCACCTTGCTCTGGGCCTCCATGTAGCTGGCGTAGTCAGCCAGCGCCATGAAGCGGTCGCTGTAGAGCCAGTTGGACACGATCGGCTCGAAGACCCGGCGATCCCCGTCGGAGAAGGTACCCGAGGCGATCAGGTCGATCGCGCCCTTGAGCCGCTCGTCCTTCTCGTAGTACTCGGCGGGGTTGTAGCCCTTGGCGCCCAGCTCGGCCACCTCGGGCTCGGTCATGCCGAACAGGAAGAAGTTCTCGTCGCCGACGTGCTCGCGGATCTCCACGTTCGCGCCGTCGTCGGTGCCGACGGTGAGGGCGCCGTTGAGGGCGAACTTCATGTTGCCGGTACCCGACGCCTCCATGCCGGCCAGCGAGATCTGCTCCGACAGCTCGGCCGCCGGAATCAGCTTCTCGGCCAGGGTCACGTTGTAGTTGGCCGGGAAGGCCACCCGCACCTTGCCACCGGTCCGCTCGTCATTGTTGACCACCTCGGCCACCTTGTTGATCAAGTGGATGGTGTCCTTGGCCATCTTGTAGCCCGGGGCGGCCTTGGCCCCGAAGACCACGGTGCGTCCCTGGACATCGGCCGGGTCCAGCTTTCCGGTGATGATGTCGTTGTAAAGGGTCACGACGTGCAGCAGCTTGAGCGACTGGCGCTTGTACTCGTGCAGGCGCTTGACCATCACGTCCAGCATGTGGTCCTCGGGGATGATGATCCCGTCGCGTTGCTCCAGCAGCTTGCCCAGCTTCTGCTTGTTCTGCCGCTTCACCTCGCGGAAGGCGGCGCGGAAGTCGGCATCCTCGGCGTAGGGCTCCACCTCGCGCAGCCGCTCCAGATCGTTCACCCAGCCGACGCCGATCGAGTCGGAGATCAGCTGGGACAGCGAACGGTTGGCCAGCCGCACGAAGCGCCGCGGGGTGACGCCATTGGTGACATTGGTGAACTTGTCCGGCCACATCTCGTTGAAGTCGGGCAGCACCTTGTCCCGCAGCAGCTGGCTGTGCAGGGCGGCGACGCCGTTGACCTTGGAGCCGGCGACGGTGGCCAGGTAGGCCATCCGGACCGAGCGCTCGGGGTGCTCGGCGATGATCGACATCCGGCGCACGCGCATCTCGTCGTTGCCGAACTGCTCGCGCACCTGCTCCAGGAAGTGGTCATTGATGTCGTAGATCAGCTCCAGGTGGCGCGGCAGCAGCCGGCCCAGCAGCTCCACCGGCCAGACCTCCAGTGCCTCGGGCAGCAGGGTGTGGCAGGTGTAGGCGAAGCACTTCTGGGTGACCTCCCAGGCCTCCTCGAAGCCGAAGCCCTTCTCGTCGATCAGGATTCGCATCAGCTCCGGCACCGCGATCACCGGGTGGGTGTCATTCAGCTGGAAGATGATCCGGTCCCCGAGGTTGTGCAGGTCGAAGTCGGCCTCGAGGGTGTTGTAGATGTAGTCGTGCAGGGAGCAGGCGACGAAGAAGTACTGCTGCTGCAGCCGCAGCTCCTTGCCCTGCGGGGTGGAGTCCTCCGGGTAGAGCACCTTGGAGATGTTCTCCGCGAAGGTCTGCGCGCGCACGGCGGTGGCGTAGTCACCGGAGTTGAAGATCTGCAGGTCGAAGGCCTGGGTGGCCTGGGCGCTCCACAGCCGCAGTGTGTTCACCCGGCCGTTCTTGTAGCCGGGCACCATGTAGTTGAAGGGGACGCCGCGGACATTCCAGTCCGGGATCCACTCGACGGTCTTGGTGCCGTCGGCATCGGTGCTGGTCTGGGTCCGGCCACCGAAGTTGACCTGGACGGCGTGCTCCGGGTGGGCGAACTCCCACGGGCAGCCCAGGGCCAGCCAGCTGTCCGGCTGTTCCACCTGACGGCCGTCGACGAAGGTCTGGCGGAAGATGCCGTATTCGTAGCGGATGCCGTAGCCGACGCAGGGCACATTCATGGTGGCCAGCGAGTCGATGAAGCAAGCGGCCAGGCGGCCCAGGCCACCATTGCCCAGGCCCGGCTCCACCTCCTGCGCGCGCAGCACCGCAAAGTCGATGCCGCACTGCTTGAGGGCCTCCTCGGCAATGTCGATCAGGCCGCTGGCCAGCAGGTTGTTGCCCAGCTGGCGGCCCAGCAGGTATTCGGCGCTGAGGTAGGCCACCTTCTTACTGGGGTTCTCCCGCTGCTGCCGCTCGGTCTCCAGCCAGCGTGCCATCAGGTAGTTGCGCACGGTGGAGGCCAATGCCATGTACTGGTCATTGACGCTCGAGTTCGCCAGCGAGACACCCTGGTTGGAATTCAGCTCATGAAGGAATTCACGCACGAAACCGTCGACGGTGTTCGGCGGGGTACCCACCGGCGCCTTGGCGACCGGATGGGTCGGTGGGAACTGAGGGCCGGTGTGCCGGCCGGTACGGGGAGATTCGTCCGAATGCTCCGGGGCCACGGTCGGGTTTGCTTCTACTGAATTGGACACACGTCGAGCCTAACGGACTTCCCGGCAGGATCCGACGACCGCTCGGCAAACCACAGCCAACGACAAACCAACCACTTTCCGAATCCTCGCCAGCGACGGTCCGGCGTGGCTAGGCTTGGGCGCGTGAGCAACCCCATTCAACGGTCAGAGGCAGTCTCCGCCCAAGCGTCTGCGCCCACCGCCAACCCGGTGAGCCCCGTGCCCGGTTTCGGCCGGATCCCGGTCTGCAATGTCTCCCCCGTCGTGGAGGAGGGCAACTACCCCGCCAAGGCGGTGGTGGGCGAGTGGTTCCCGGTCCGGGCCAATGTCTTCCGCGAGGGCCACGACGCGGTCAACGCCACCATCGTGCTGACCTGCCCAGACGGCACCACCCGCAGCTTCCCCATGGCCAAGCAGGAGCCCGCCGGCCTGGACATCTGGGAGGGCTGGGCCGCGGCCGACCAGGAGGGTGACTGGACCTTCCACGTCGAGGGCTGGTCCGATGTCTGGCACACCACCCACCACAATGCCGAGGCCAAGCTCCAGGCCGACGTGGACCGGGAACTGGTCTGCCTGGAGGTGCGCGACGTCGCCGAGCGCGCCGCCGCCCAGGCCGAACACGCCGATGACCACACCAGCGCCGCCCTGCTGCGCGCCAAGGCCGCCGCCTTCCTGGCCGAGCTGCCCGCCCACGAGCTGCTGGAGATGCTGAACTCCGCCTCCCTGAACCGGGCGATGATCACCCACGGGCCGCGCGAGCTGGTCACCCCCACCCGGGAGTACGGACTGCGCGTGGACCGCCGACGCGCCCTGTTCTCCAGCTGGTACGAGTTCTTCCCCCGCAGCCAGGGCGCCTGGTGGGACGAGGAGAAGCAGTGCTGGCACTCCGGCACCTTCGCCAGCTCCCATGAGCGGCTGGAGGCGGCCGCCCAGATGGGCTTCGACATCGTCTACCTGCCGCCGATCCACCCGATCGGCAGCGCCTTCCGCAAGGGCCGCAACAACTCACTGGAACCCTCGGAGCATGATCCCGGCTCGCCGTGGGCGATCGGTTCGGCGGACGGTGGCCACGACGCCGTGCATCCGGACCTGGGCACCATCGAGGACTTCGACGAGTTCGTCGCGAAGGCCAAGAGCCTTGACCTCGAGATCGCCCTGGACTTCGCGCTGCAGGCCTCCCCGGACCACCCGTGGGTCACCGAGCACCCGGAGTGGTTCACCACCCGGCTGGACGGCACCATCGCCTATGCCGAGAACCCGCCCAAGAAGTACCAGGACATCTACCCGATCAACTTCGACAATGACCGCGACGGCATCTACCGCGAGTGCCTGCGGCTGCTGCGTTTCTGGATCGGGCACGGGGTGACGGTCTTCCGGGTGGACAACCCGCACACCAAGCCGGTGGACTTCTGGGCCTGGATCATGAGCGAGGTGCACAAGACCAATCCCGAGGTGATCTTCCTGGCCGAGGCCTTCACCAAGCCGGAGATGATGCACGCGCTGGGCAAGGTGGGCTTCCACCAGAGCTACACCTACTACACCTGGCGCAACACCAAGTGGGAGCTGGAGACCTACCTCACCGAGCTCTCGCGCGAGACGGCGCACATGTACCGGCCGAACTTCTTCGTCAACACCCCGGACATCAACCCGGCCTACCTGCAGTCCGGCAATCCGACGGCCTTCTCCATCCGCGCCATCCTGGCCGCGACCCTGTCCCCCACCTGGGGCGTCTACTCCGGCTTCGAGCTGTGCGAGCACGAGGTCTTCCGCCCCGGCGGCGAGGAGTACCTGAACAGCGAGAAGTACGAGTACCGGCCGCGGGACTGGAAGAACCACCAGCCCAACCTCTCGGTGTTGATCGGACGGCTGAACGAGATCCGTCGGGAGCACAGCGCCCTGCAGCAGCTGCGCAAGATCGACTTCCACCATGCCCCCAACGACGCGGTGATCGTCTACTCCAAGACCGACGGGGATGACCGGATCATCGTGGTCTGCTCCCTCAATCCGTGGGATGCGGTGGACAGTGAGATCTACCTGGATATGAGCAAGCTGGGGCTGGACCAGGATGCCGTCCTGGAGGTGCACGACGAGCTGGGTGGCGGCACCTGGACGTGGGGCGCCCGCAGCTATGTCAGCCTCCACCCCGGCAATCCCGCCCACGTCTTCAGCGTGACCGTCAAGTGACCGGCCAACCCCAGGAACCGATGAGCAATCAGGAACACGACCACCAGACCGAGGCGCTGGCGGCCCTGCAGGATTTCGTGCTGCAGGCCCGCTGGTTCTCCGGCAAGGGACGCGACGGACAGTTGGCCGGGCTGGAGCAACCCGACTGGATCGTCCAACCGGGTGGGGAGGCCCCCGCGGTGCGCTCCGAGTTCGTCACCGTCGCCTATCCCGACGACAGCCACGAGTACTACCAGCTGCTGGTCAGCTACCGGCCGGAGCCGCTGGACGACTGCCTGATCGGCCCCGCGCTGGAGCCGGAGCTGGGCTTTGCCCACGACGCGCCCCGGGACCCGGCGGCGATGACCGCCGTGCTGAACGCCATCCTGGCCGGCTCACAGAGCCCGCACGCGTGGTCGGAGAGCCTGCCCGACGGCGGCAAGCTGCGTGGTGACCTGACCCCGCGGGTCTTTGGCGGCGAGCAGTCCAACACCAATGTGCTGCTGGGCGACGTGGCGCTGATGAAGATCTTCCGCAAGCTGGAGATCGGCCCCAACCTGGACATCCAGATGCACGACGCGCTGGGCCGGGCCCGGGTCTCGTCGGCGGCCCGCCTCTACGGCTGGGTCTCCGGCGCCCTGACCCCGTTCAGCGACGAGGCCTGGACCGACGGCGCGGACGCGCCGGAGACCCAGCGGGTGGACCTGATGATGGTCAGCGAGCTGCTGCGCGACGCGCAGGACGGCTGGGAGCTGGCCTGTGAGCTGGCGTTGGCGGGCACCGACTTCACCGACCGGGCGGCCGCTCTGGGCGCCGCCCTGGCGGAGGTGCACACCGCGCTCGCCGACACCTTCGAGACCGCCATGCTGGACGGCGCTCAGGTGGCCACCACCATGCGCAAGCGGCTCGAGGCGGCCACCGCGCAGGCCCCGGACCTGACCGGTCAGGGCGCCGCCTTGGTGGCGGTCTTCGACCGACTGGCCGGCCGCAAGCTGGTCGCCCAGCGGGTGCACGGTGACTTCCATCTGGGGCAGACCCTGCTCACCCCTGACGGCTGGAAGATCATCGACTTCGAGGGCGAGCCGATGAAGAGCTTCGCGGAGCGCCAGCTCCCCGACAGCCCCCTGCGGGATGTCGCGGGAATGCTGCGCAGCTTCGGCTATGTCACCAGTGTCTTCGACGAACCGACCGGCGATGCCGCCCAGCAGTGGCTGGCGGGGGCACGACGGGCCTTCCTGGACGCCTATGCGCGTCAGGCCGGCCCGATCGATGAGGCAGCACTGGCCGCCTACGAGGCCGACAAGGCCGTCTACGAAGTGGTCTACGAAACCAGGAATCGCCCGGATTGGGTAGAAATTCCGTTGAGCGCGCTCGAGGCGATCGCCACGAGCAATGAGCAGGAGGACTGAGATGGGTTACGACCTTGCAGGTGGGCTGACCGGCTGGGACATGGAAGGTTTCCAGAGCGGCGGCGACACCGAGCTGTGGAAGCGGCTCGGCGCACACGTCGTCACCATCCCCACCGATGACGGCGGCACCGTCACCGGCACCCGCTTTGCCGTGTGGGCGCCCAATGCCCAGGCCGTGCAGCTGATCGGTGACTTCAACTACTGGGGCGGCGACGAGATGTACCGCCTGCCCGGCACCGGCGTGTGGAGCCGCTTCATCGAGGACCGTGGCACCGACACCCTGTACAAGTTCCGGATCCAGGGCCCCGACGGTGTCTGGCGGGAGAAGGCCGACCCCATGGCCAGCTTCTGCGAGTCCGCGCCGTCCACCGCGTCGATCGTCTACGACAGCCAGTACATCTGGGCCGACAACGAGTGGATCGCCCAGCGGGAGAAGTCCCAGGCCCACCAGGAGCCGATGAGCGTCTACGAGGTGCACCTGGGATCCTGGCGCAAGGGGCTGACCTACCTGGAGCTGGCCGACGAGCTCGTCGAGTACGTCAAGTGGCAGGGCTACACCCACGTCGAGTTCATGCCGGTCTCCGAGCACCCCTTCGAGCCGTCCTGGGGCTACCAGGTCACCGGCTACTTCGCCCCCACCAGCCGCTTCGGCCGCCCCGACGACTTCCGTCACCTGGTGGACAAGCTGCACCAGGCGGGCATTGGCGTGATCCTGGACTGGGTCCCCGGCCACTTCCCCAAGGACGAGTGGGCGCTGGGCCGCTTCGACGGCACGGCGCTGTACGAGCACGCCGACCCGCGCCAGGGCGAGCACATGGACTGGGGCACCTACATCTTCAACTACGGCCGCAATGAGGTGAAGAGCTTCCTGGTCAGCAATGCGCTGTACTGGATCAGCGAATTCCACATCGACGGCCTGCGCGTGGATGCCGTCGCCTCGATGCTCTACCTGGACTACTCGCGCAAGGAGGGTGAGTGGGTGCCGAATGTCTTCGGCGGCCGGGAGAACCTGGAGGCGATCGACTTCCTGCGCTATGTCAACAAGCACCTGTACGAGCGCCACCCCGGCGTGCTGATGATCGCCGAGGAGTCCACCAGCTTCCCCGGCGTGACCCGCCCCGTGCACAACGACGGCCTGGGCTTCGGCTTCAAGTGGAACATGGGCTGGATGAATGACTCGCTGCGCTACATCGAGGCGGATCCGATCAACCGGCAGTACAACCACCACCTGATGACCTTCGCGATGGTCTATGCCTACTCGGAGAACTTCATCCTGCCGATCAGCCACGACGAGGTCGTGCACGGCAAGGGCTCCATGGTGGGTAAGGTCCCCCAGGACGACTGGCGCAAGTTCGCCACGCTGCGCACCTTCTACTCCTTCATGTGGGCCTTCCCGGGCAAGCAGCTGATCTTCATGGGTCAGGAGTTCGGCCAGCGCAGCGAGTTCAGCGAGTCCAAGGGCCTGGAGTGGTGGGTGGCCGACATGTGGGGCCACGGCGGCCTGAAGCGGTTGTTCAAGGACATGAACGACATCTACCGCAATGAGCCGGCGCTCTACGCCCTGGACAATGACCCGGCGGGCTTCCAGTGGATCGTCGCCGACGATGCCGCGGGCAATGTCTTCGGCTGGATCCGCAATGACGGCCTGGGCGGTCAGGTGGCCTGCCTGTTCAACTTCTCCGCGGAGCCCAAGAACACCTACGGCATCTGGTTGCCGAAGGCCGGCGTGTGGTCCGAGATCCTGAACACCGACTCCACCGCCTACGACGGCGACGGGAACTTCGGCAACTACGGTCAGGTGATCGCCCGCGAGGGCGCCTCCCCGTGGGGCGATGGGGCCGGGGCAACGGTCTGCATCCCGCCGCTGGGCGCCATCTGGCTGAAGTACGACGCCAAGGCCACCGCGGAGCTGCCGGGCGACATGGGCATGGCCTGACCCGATGGCCGACGAGTTCACCGTCCAGGTCGAGGTGACCGGTGACGTCGGCGTCATCCGCTGGGATGGCGCCGTCGACGCGGACACCTTGGCCCGGGCGGTGAGCATGGCCGCCGACGACGTGCTGCTGGGGCGCGAGGTGCGTCGGCTGGAGGTGGCGATCCCCGCCACCGACCAGATGGCACGCCGCGCCCTGCACCTGGCCGGTTTCCGACGGGAGGGCATCCTGCGGCACGGAATCGCCGTGGCCGACGGGGACTACATCGACGTCCACCAGTACAGCCGGCTGTCCGGCGACGTGGTCTACGGCCCGGAGGGCTTCAGCTCCGTGATGAACTCGGTGCTGCCCACCAAGAGGTTGATCGCCCACGCCGTCTTCCAGGACCAGCGCGGCCGGGTGCTCCTGCTGCAGACCACCTACAAGGATGACTGGGAACTGCCCGGCGGGGTGGTCGAGCCGGGCGAGCCACCCCGCGTCGGGGCCGAACGGGAGATCGCCGAGGAACTGGGGCTGGCGGTCAGCCTGGGCTCCCCCGCCCTGGTGGACTGGATGCCGCCGTCGCTGGGCTGGAGCGATGCCCTGGAGTTCATCTACGACGCGGGGGTGCTGGACGAGGGCACCATTGCCGAGCTGGTCCGGGAGGAGCGCGAGATCGCCGCGATCCATTGGGTCTCCCGCGGTGACCTGCCCCAGCAAGTCTCACCGCTCTCGGCCCGCCGGATCACCCTGATCCTGGACGGTTTCACCGGCTTCACCGAGGACGGGGTCCCCGTCGGGTGATGGGCGACTGAGCCGCTGCTCGAGGGCTTAGGGTCTTCACCTGTCTGCACCTCGTCAACTGTCAGTACCCCCACCCGGTCCCTCCTCCACAGACCCACCGAAGAATAGGGGCAGGCCCCTATGTGCGCGCATCCATACCCTGCAGAAACTCGAACAGGCTGTCGCCAAACTGCGAGTACTCCTCGTAGCGACAGCGGTACCGAGTGACCAACTCCTGCTCGGGTTCGACCAACGAGTAGTCCTCATCAACGCGCACGGTGACTCCCGCGGCAATCATCGACAACAGGGCCGCCCCGCGAACAGCGTCATGGGAGTTCTCGAAGACTCGAATCGGACGATTGAAGATGTTCGCCAACATCATCGGCCACAGACGGCTCTTGGAGCCACCCCCCACAAGGGTTATGAAGGGCGGCTCATCCGCATTGCGGATGCGGTCATAGAGGGCACGCAGCGCGTAGCCAACACCCTCCTGGACGCCTTGGTACATGTCGGCTCGGGTTGTATCCAGCCCCAAGCCATAGAATGCGCCACGAAGGCCGGGATCGCGATAGACAATCTTTTCCCCATTCAAGTGCGGAAAGAACAGGACCTGACCAACGCCCAGGCCATCCAACTGGACACTGTTCTCAATCTCGGAGTAGCTGGAAGCCCCCAAGATCCCGTCAACAAACCAACTGAGGCTCTTGCCGCCGGCTCCAACACTCCCTTGACAGATCATCGCGCTGTCGCCAGGGACGATACTGCTCCTGACATTCTTGCCGATGCCCTTCAGGTTCCCTGCCATGCTCGGCACGATGACAACTGCCGACGTACCGATCGAGAGCACGGGGCTATCGCTCGAAAACGCGCCACAGGCCAACGCTGACGCCACATTGTCGCCAGCGCCTGCAACCACCGGAATCGCCGACTCGGCACCGATCCGCCGCTGCGTGTCGCTTGAGAGCGTTCCAGCGTACGCAGCAGAAGAGCGAATTGGCGGAAGCAGCCTTGCCGGTAGGTCAATGTCTTCGAGCACCGGGCCAGACCAGTCCTCCCCTTCCCAGTCGTACATGCACGACGTCGAGGCGTCAGAGTGATCCGTCGTAACCTCGCCAGTCAATGACCAGACAACATAATCCTTCGGCGTCATGACCCAGGCAACCTGCTCAAACACCTCCGGCTCGTTTCGCCGCAACCAGGCGATACTCGCCAACATGCAGCCACTGGCGACGATTCTCGCGTTCCGGGCGGAGTGCTCAGACAGGCGCGAAGCCAACTGCGGCACCAGATCATCAGCACGCCGGTCCGTCCAGAGAATTGCGGGACGTACCGGCGTGCCCTGGGCATCCAGAAAGACGGTGGTGTGCATCTGCCCTGTGACACCGATCCCAGCGATCTCGGCCCCCCTAAAGCGATCACACACCTCGGTAAGGTGGCCGAGGACGATCTCGCTCCACACCCGGGGGTCGATCTCATTCCACCCAGCTGCAGGAGAGTCTGATTCATAGGGCACGGAGCATTCGTCCAAGGTCTCGAGCGACTCGTTCATCACCAGGAACTTGATCGAAGAGGTGCCGACATCAACACCGATGTGCAATGCTCCAAGCTGGCTCATCTCTCCAACACCTCGACCCTCACGAGAAGTCGATCATGGTCTTGAAGGTGGCGGGCTGCAACGCGTGTTCGAACGCCTCGCACGCCTCCTCCAGCGGGAACACAGAATCGATGAGCGGGTGCACATCCAGCAGGCCATGGGCGAGAAGAAGCACGGCTCGGGAGAAGCTCTCGACAGTCGGACTCACAGTTCCCGCGATGACGGTCTCACGGGAGTGGATCGCGCCCACGTCAATCGGGATCGGCGCGTTGGGATGGAGCGAGCTGAACATGTACGTCTTCCCACCGCGGCCCGCGCAGGCGAGTGCCTCGCCCGCCACTTGGGGCGAGGCAGTGGTGTTGAACACGATGTCGGCGCCCCGCCCATCGGTCAGAGCGATGATGCACTCGGGCAGATCCCCGCTGCGGGGGTCAAGCGCACCATCCGCCCCAAGCCTCGTGGCAAGGTTCCGCCGAGCCTCATCGGGCTCACTGACCAGCACCCTCGCTCCACGCAGCTTGGCCAAGAGCAGGTGTAGCTGCCCCATGACGCCGCCGCCGATGACGAGCACCGTGTCGCCGAGCTCGATGCCGGCGTGCTGGACACTGTGGACGACGCAGGCCACCGGCTCGGTCATGGCACTTGTCGTGAATTCGACACCTTCGGGGAACTTCACCAGCTCGCACGCCTTCACAGCGAGGAACTCCGAGAAGCCAAAGAATCCCGAGATGCCCTCCGGATTCTGGAAGGTCGTGCTCTGGTAGATGTCGGAACACAGGTTCGCTCGACCCGTGTGGCAGTAGTGGCACTCACCGCAATTCGGAATGATGTAGCGGACGACGTGATCTCCCACCGAGAAGCGCGAGGGATCAACCGCCGCGCCCACCTCTGCAATGACGCCACTGAACTCGTGGCCGCCGACACGAGGATAGGTATAGACACTCTGACCCACGTAATCTCTCGTGTCATTCATGCACAGCCCCGCCATCTTCACCTGGAACAGTACCTCGTCCTCCTTGATCTGCGGGGTCGGCAGGTCCTCCAGGTTCAGCCTACGGTTGCCATATTCCACGATGGCCCTCATGATCTCCTCCTAGAAACTCGGTTGCACTACGCCGTCGCGCCCAGGATTCCCAGGACGCCGAGAACCACACCAATGGCAACGATCAGAAGGATGATTTTCACCGAAGAGACCTTCTTCTTGATCAGCCAGTAGACGAACATTGTGAAGGCGAGCGGCAGTACCTTCGGCATGATCGCGTCAAGCAGCTGCGTCTGGATCTCGAACGTCTTGGTCGAGCTGGTGATCTTAAGCGGGGTCTCGATGAAGACGAAGTTTGAGATGAGGCCACCCATGACCATGCATCCCATGATTTCGGCGCCGCGCAGGATCTTGTCGAGCAGCCCTCGCTCCAAGAACTCCATGACCCGCTCTGCGCCGGCGCGATAGCCAAACATGAAGTTGGCGTAGCTCAGGCCAAACGCAATTGCGATGATCGCCACTGCATACGTCACAGAGCCCCAGATCGACCCAGTCTGCGTGATGTCGATGCAGATTGCCAATAAGATCGGGATCAGGACACCCTGGAAGATCGTGTCACCAATTCCGGAGAGTGGGCCCATCAGCGATGTCTTAAGGCTGGTGATGAGCGCCCCTGGAACCGGCTTCCCCATGGCCTTCTGTTCTTCGAGCGCGATCGCCAACCCGAGGATGCAAGCACCGAACTCGATGTGCACGTTGAAGAATTCGCTCTCACGCTTCATCATCTCCTTCTTCTCATCAGGAGAGTTCTTGTACAAGCGACGCGCAATCGGCACGAAGGTATGAGCGACAGCCTGTCCCATCATCCGCTCGTAGTTGTAGCAAGTCTGTGGGAAATTCTCCCAAATCAGCCACGCATGTACAAGATCACGCTTCCGGATCGGTGTGGATTCAACGGCCCCGTCCACAGCCGCTGCGATTTCAGTCATAGATCGGCTCCTCAGCCTTTTCACTGATTTGAACGTAGATGATGGCAGTCACCAAGGCAATGACACCCAATGGCAACAGGGGCAGCTTGGAGTACACCGCCAGCAGGAATCCAGCAAACAGGAAGATCCGCGCCTGGCCCTTGAAGATGTACGTCAACGTGATGGCAATACCGAGAGCAGGAAGCATGCCTCCGATGACGCGGAACACGGTGAGCGCCCTGCCACTCAGGGCATCGATGAATCCCCGGATGTAGGCAGCCCCGAAATAAGCCGCCAGACCGCAGGGGATGAGGGTGATGGCCGCGGTCATCATTTGCGGGAACAGCACATTTGCTCGCCAAATCTTGTGGTACTCACCCTTGTCGATGTACCGATCTGCCATGTGCACGAACACCGAACCGAAGGTCATTCGGACGTACCACACGATCGTGCCAAGAAGACCAATCGGAACGGCAACGGACAGTGCCGTCTTGGCGTCGAGGCCGCCAGTGATGGCGTATGCCGAGCCCAGGATTCCCGCCAAGGCCATGTCGGCGGGCATGCTTCCGCCGGCCGAGATGAAGCCCAGGTAGAGGAGGTTGATCGTGGCACCAACCATCGCGCCCTTCAGCGGGTCACCGAGGATCATGCCCGTCACGAGACCACAGACGAGCGGCCGCTGCAGTGACCACAGACCCACGAAGGGAAGGTTTCCGATTGCCAGCCAGTAGACGGCACCGCACAGGATTGCTTGGAGGATCGTCATCGCGCAGGCCGATCCACCAAGTCGCGCACCTCGATGATGCGCTGTTCGGGAACAAGCTGGTAGTAGACGTTCACCCCGGCATCGAAGAGCTCCTGGATGGCAGTGATCTCATTCGGATCGCAGGCAACGTTCTTCACGAACGTCTTCCGTTCGCCCCTGATGCCCATGCCGCCGAGATTCACCTCCCGCAGGTCAACACCGGACTTGAACAGTTGCGAGTAGGCAATCGGCGACTTGGCCAGCAGCAGGACCCGTTCACGTTCATTGAAGTCCTTCTGCAACACGCTCGTGGCTTCGGTCACCGTGTACGCATCCACCTGTACTCCCGTGGGCGAGAGTGCCTTGAGGATGCGCTTCTGAAATGGGTCCGATGCCGTTTCCTCGTCCACGATGATGATGTGATTGATGCGGTGGGTCGGCACCCATGCCGTCACCACCTCACCGTGGATGAGACGGTCATCAACGCGCGCGAATACGATGTTCTTCATTTTCTTACTCCTCCGTGTCGTTCTCGAAAAGCGAATTGACGTCCACTACGCTCGTCGAGCGGAGCTCGGCCAGTTCAGCGCACAATTTGCGGGCCGTCATGTTCTTGGTCTTGGACCTGATGCATGCCTGGATCACCATTGCGAGATTGGCGCCAGTGAGGTGGGCAACCGGAAAGTCTCCCATTTGGCTGACGACTGCATTGAAGGGACTACCGTGGAGCAGGTCCGTCAGACAGATGACTTCCTCGTCGCCGAATGAATCCAACATCGCTCGAAGTCGGTCCTTGAAATATCCGATTTCATCCTCGCGCTTTAGCGTGAGGGAAGTCACATTCTGCCGCGGCCCGATGATCATCGTTGCGCTCTGAACCATTCCCTCCGCCATTGGCCCATGCGACAGGACAATAATCTGCATTTGCAGGCACTCCTCTCAGTCTTCTGTATGGATCCATACAGTCATGTCTTGCAACATCATCTGGGCAATCGGGTCGACTTTGGCCCTCATTCATCCTTGCTACTGGCCTCGACACCGGTGGCGGTGGAGCTCAAGACCTGAATCTTTTCGCGCACGACCTGGTACACGGAGTCCGCTGCTTCCTCGAGCACGCGGATCAGGTTGTGCTCATTGTTGTTGGCCGCGTACGCCTCCCCGACACTGCGGATGTATGCCCGCCGCAGGTCGCCTGCAATGTTCAGCTTGACCACGTTGCGGTCCACAATTCGCCTGATGTCTGCAGCCGGAATACCGGAACCACCGTGGATGACCAGCGGCACCGGCGAGTTCTGGCTGATCGTCTCTAGCAATTCGAAGTCGAGTTTCGGTGTCGCCTCGAGCCCGTGGACGTTACCCACCGAGATCGCAAGGGTGTGGCAACCGGTTCGCTCCACGAACTCTGCAACCTGGTTGGGGTCAGTCGTTGCGTTCGAGTGGCTGACGTGGTCATCTTCCTTGCCCTCAATGGCACCCAGCTCAGCCTCCACCGGAATCTGGTAGGCCGCGCAAAAGTCCACTGCAGCCTTGGTGAATTCGATGTTCTCTTCAAAGTCGAAGGCGGCTCCGTCAATCATCACTGACGTGAAACCTGATCGCGCGGCTGCCTTCAGCGACCCCAAGTCCTTCGCGTGATCCAGGTGGAGCGCAACAGGAGTGTCCATGTTCTTTGCATATCGCCCCACCATTTCAACGAAGAAGGCACTGTCCGCCATTTTCATGTTCGTTGGTGCAACTTGGACAAATGTTGGAACTCCTGACTCTTCGATCGCCCGGAGGATCCCCACGGTGCTCTCGATGTTGGTGGTATTGAAGGCTCCTGCGCACAGCTTCCTCCGTTTGATCATGTCCAGCAGCAGGAATCCATTGACGAGAGGCATTGCATCATCTCTTTTCACTACAAGCATCCTATTGTCGATGCTCCGGTTCTTGTTGTTGTGTTTCACTCTTGCGAGCAGCAAGTCATGTGGAGAAGTACTCGAATACTCGCTAAATGCGGGCCTCACCAAGCGACGCCGCTATGAAATTTCCCACATCCCGATCTAGTGGCACAGCAGATCTGCGGTTACTGGTCGGCGTTCAGACCCCCACAGGACGCTTCATTGATGAACCTCTTCGTTCACGCGGGGCGGGCTTCTCCGGCCCGTGAACCCGCCTTCGCTCTTCACTGACCGTACGCCCTATGGTATGGACTGTCAATACTGTACGTACAACTTGCCACACGCGGCCTAGCTCAGCGCCTGCGCCGCCACAGTTCATGGACAGTCACCGCTAAGGTTGCTTGTGTGGAAGACATCGTGTCGGGCTACCCGTCCATCGATCGCACGTCGGAAGTCCCGTACTACGAACAGCTCTACCGAATCCTGCGCGAGCAGGTTCTGGGCGAGGCATTGGTCCCAGATGAACGGCTACCGAGCGAGCAGGCTCTGTGCCGCCAGTTCGGACTGTCGCGAGCGACGGTGCGTCAAGCGCTGTCGCGTCTTGAGTCGGAGGGCTTCGTTCGACGTGTCGCTGGTCGCGGCGTGTATGTCTCATCGCCTGATAAACAGTCCGGTTGGACAGTCCAGGATCCTCAGGGGTTCTTGGAGTTGCAGATTCGCCAAGGAAAGCACGAGGTTAAGACGCAGGTCGTGGGCTCACAGTTCGTGATCCCACCGCTGTTCGTCTCAGAAGCCTTGCACCTCGGACGTGGCGAGACGGTGTACGCGCTCGAACGCGAGCGCTACATCCACGGCCAGCGGGCGCTCTTCAGCACCAACTGGTTCCCAGGCGAGGCGGGGCGAGTGATTGCCGCGGCTGGCGACGTGCTGGATGGGTCGGGCTCCGTCAATGCCACACTGGAGCGTGCGGGGTTCAACACCTACGAGGCTCGTCGCTCTCTTGAGGCACTGGGAGCGCCTGAGAGCGTCGCCCAACACTTGGGTATTGCTTCTGGTGACCCTGTACTGCGCGTGCGCTCCGTGTCGTGGGACCAAGCCGGTAAGGCATTTGACTACTACGAGACGTGGGTCCTCACACATGTCGTGCCCCTCGAGATCCACGTATCAGCCACGTGACTCACCTCGGGCTTTCAGCTCCACCCCATGCGTCATTTGGTAGTGACTTGGGGCTCGTCGCTCCACCATGCGAGCACTGCCCCGTGCTGGCCGTGCCACACGATGGAGGCCACACTCTTACGACCTGGGCCTCCATCCGAAGTCCCGACGGTGAGCCCGTGGGCGACGGCATGACCGCAGTCCGCTGTGGGGCTGGACTCGGGAAGGCGGCTCCCGGTCCGGTGACGTTCCCCTGCCCGCAGCCCGACAGCCAGACGCGCACAGCAGGACCGTCAGCGTCGACAACCGGCTGGCGTCGCGATGCATGATCGGATCAGGCGAACAGCGCGGTGGAGAGCTGGCGACGGGCCTTGAGCACGGCCTGGTCGGTCTTGCCCACCACGTCGAAGAGCTCGAGCAGCCGCAACCGGGCGCGCTCACGGTCCTCGTCGCGGGTCTGGCGGATCATCTGCAGGATGCGGTCAAAGGCCGCGGCCGGGTCACCGTTGATCAGTTCCAGGTCCGCGGCATCCAGCTGGGCATCCCAGTTCGACGGCTCGGCATTCGCGGCGGTCACGATGGCCTGCGGGTCGAAGCGGGTGGAGCGCTCCAGCAGCTTGGCCTGGGCCAGTCCCTGGATGGCCTCCTGGTCGGCCGGGGCCTGGTCCAGCACCTTCTGGAATTCCTGGACGGCGGTGGCATAGTCCCCCTGTTCCAGGGCGGCATCGGCGGCGGCGAAGCGCGGGTCGACGGCCGGGGTTGCCGACGCGTCGGCGTCATCGCCGGCCGACTGGGCGGGACCCACCGGCTCGGCCCGGCCGGTCAGGCCATTGGCGACGGCCACCTGCATCACCTGGTCCAGGTAGGCCTGCACCTCCTCGGCCGGCTTGGTGCCCTGGAAGAGCGGCGCCAGCTGGCCACCGATGATCGCCACGACGGTGGGCACGGCCTGCACGCCCATCGCCTGGGCAATCCGCTGCTCCGCGTCGATGTTCACCCGGGCCAGCAGGAAGCGGCCCGCGCCGGCGTTGGCGGCAGCGATCAGCACGTCGGACAGCTCCTGGGCATTGGCCCGGGGCGAGTAGAGCTCCATGATCACCGGGTGGCTGGCGGACTTGCGCACCACGGCGTCGAAGTCGGCCTCCCCCACCTGCTGCACATAGCTGCCGGCCGCAGCACCGGTGGAGTCGGCACCCGCATTGCTGCTGGCAGACCCCGCTCCCACCAGTGAGGACAGGTCGACGGCGCCGGGGCGGTTGAAGCTCTGAGAAGTCATGCCTCCCATTCTTCCCGAGCCGCTCAAATGCGGGCAAGATGGGTGGCATGGCACACGAACGCGCTGGGCAGGTTGCCCAGGAACAAGACCTGATCAATGTCGACGAGGTTCTGTCGGCCTACTACGACATCACTCCTGACGTGGACAACGTCGACCAGCAGGTGGTCTTCGGCACCTCCGGCCACCGCGGTTCCAGCCTGGACGGCAAGTTCAACGAGCTGCACATCGCGGCCACCACCCAGGCCATCGTCGAGTACCGGGCCCAGCAGGGCACCACCGGCCCGCTGTTCATCGGCAAGGACACCCACGCCCTGAGCCTGCCCGCCTGGAAGACCGCCACCGAGGTGCTCGTCGCCAATGGTGTTGCCGTGATGGCCGAGAAGGAGGACGAGTACACCCCCACGCCGGCCGTGAGCCGCGCGATCATCGCGTACAACCGCGACCACGAGGGCCAGCCGCAGGCTGACGGCATCGTCGTCACCCCCAGCCACAACCCGCCCCGCGACGGCGGCTTCAAGTACAACCCGCCGAATGGCGGCCCGGCCGACACCGACGCCACCAGCTGGATCGCCGACCGGGCCAATGAGCTGATGCGGGATCCGTCGGGCATCCAGCGCGTCGCCTATGACCAGGCCGCAGCCCAGGTGACCCGGTTCGACTACCGCACCGCCTACTGCGAGGACCTGGTCAATGTGATCGACCTGGAGGCGATCAAGAAGGCCGGCGTGCGGATCGGCGCCGACCCGATGGGTGGCGCGGCCGTGCAGTACTGGCAGTACCTGTCCGAGAAGTCCGGCCTGGACCTGACCGTCGTGAACCCGCAGGTGGACCCCACCTGGCGGTTCATGACCCTGGACACCGACGGCAAGATCCGGATGGACTGCTCCTCCCCCAACGCGATGGCCAGCCTGATTGCCCAGCGGGACAAGTTCGACATCTCCACCGGCAACGACGCGGACTCCGACCGGCACGGCATCGTCACCCCGGACGCCGGTCTGATGAACCCGAACCACTACCTGGCCGTGGCCATCTGGTACCTGTTCACCCACCGCCCCGGCTGGGGCGAGCAGGCCCGGGTGGGCAAGACCCTGGTCTCCAGCTCGATGATCGACAAGGTGGCCGCCGAGATCGGCCGCGAGCTGGTGGAAGTTCCCGTCGGCTTCAAGTGGTTCGTGCCCGGCCTGATCAGCGGTGACATGGGCTTCGGCGGCGAGGAGTCGGCCGGCGCCAGCTTCCTCACCCTGGACGGCCAGACCTGGACCACCGACAAGGACGGCATCATCCTGGACCTGCTGGCCTCGGAGATCCTGGCCGTCACCGGCAAGAGCCCCAGCCAGCACTACGCGGAGCTGGAGGCCAAGTACGGCAAGTCCTACTACGCGCGGATCGACGCGGATGCGGACCGGGAGCAGAAGGCCCGGCTGAAGGCGCTGTCCCCCGCCGACATCACCGCCACCGAGCTGGCCGGCGAACCCATCACCGCCATCCTGACCGAGGCGCCCGGCAATGGGGCGGCCATCGGCGGCGTGAAGGTCACCACCGAGAATGGTTGGTTCGCCGCCCGCCCGTCTGGCACCGAGGACAAGTACAAGATCTACGCGGAGAGCCTGAAGTCGGCCGAGCACCTGGCCGCCATCCAGGCCGAGGCCAAGGATGTGGTCAACGCGGCGCTCAACGCCTGAGCCGCGCGATCCTCAGACGGTGAGGGCCTTGCCAGCCGCGCCCATCCCGGCGCGGCTGGCGGCCACCGCCACCAGGTCCCCCGGCTCCAGCCGATCACCGGGGTGCAGCTTCCAGGTCCACAGCGGGCTCCCCTTGGGGCGTACGGCCAGCACCCGGCAGTTGCCCGGGCTGGTCACGGCCCCCACTGTGGTGGGCCGCTGGACGTCGATCTCGCCCAGGATCACCACCCGACGTCCCACCGGAACGACGGTCTCGTTGTGCCGTCCCAGCGCCGCGGCCGCGAAGGCCGGGGCCGCCAGCCGGGAGACCGAACGCGTCGGTCCAGTGCCCAGCTGGCGCTCCACCCGCCCCGCCAGGTCATCGTCGAACATCCGGGTGACCACCCGCACCTGCGGGTTCAACGCATGCGCGCTGAGCGCGATCTGCAGGTTGGCGGCATCGGAGTCGGTGACCGTCACCAGGCAGTCGGCGTGCTCGACGCCCGCCCGGCGCAGCGTGTCGTCGTCCACCGAGTCCCCGATCAGCACCGGGATCCGCGCGGCCCGCGCAGCCGGCACCCCGACGGCGTCCTCGCTCTGCTCGATCGCCACCACACTGAGGCCCCGCTCCTTCAGGCCACGGGCCACCCGCAGGCCCACCCGGCCCAGACCAACCACCACGTAGTGCCTGCGGGGCCGGCCGCGCAGCCCGCTGGTCAGGGCCGAGAGCCGCGAGCTGATCAGCACGTCGGTGATCACGGCGGTGATGCCGGAGGTGATCAACACCCCGGCCAGCTGGATCACGATCCCCACCAGCCGGGTGCCGATCGGCAGCTGGGAGAAGTCCTCTCCCATCCCGGTCAGGGTGGAGGCAGTCAGGGCGACGTAGAGCGACGTGAGCCAGTCGAGGCGGGCCACCTCGTGGAAGAAGACCGTCGAGGCAATCACCAGGGCCACCAGGGTGGCCACCACCCAGCGCAGCCGCCGGTCGAAGAGCGCCACCAGGGCGCCCCACCAGCCCCGTTGTCGGGCGCGCGGCCCGGTGGAGATCACCCGGGTGCCCAGCACCACATTCCCCTCGCCCTGCAGCACCGTGTCGTCCTCGTCGCTGCGCACCTCCCCCAGGGTCGCCACCAGCTCGCCACCCACCCGGCTGACGCGGCCGGCCGAGAGCTGACGTCCACCGATCATCACCGGCTGGGCCAGGCCCCCGGGGAAGGCCGCCGCGACGAAGGAGGGGGCGGCCAGGGCCGCGGCGGACAGCACGGTGCAGGAACCCAGCAGGGGCTCCAGGCGTCGGCCGAAGGCCGGATTGTCCAGCTCCAGCACAATCCGGGCCTCGGGGTTGAGCTCCTCCACCATCAGTGCCACCCGCACGGTGGTCATCTCGTCCAGGCCCAGCACCACCACGGCCTGCATCTGGTCGATCCCGGCCTCGGCCAGGGCGTGTTCCCGGATCTGGTCGACGACGATCACGGCAGCGCCGGCCTGGCGCAGCTCCTCGACCATCCATTCGGGTTGGCCGGGCAGCACCAGCGCGCGCGCGTGTTCCCCGCCGGCGCACAGCTCGTCGGCCAACCGGATGCTGGTGGAACTGGCGCCCACCACCAGGGTGGCCATCAGTCGTCGTACTCGTCGTCGTAGTCGTCCTCGAAGTCCAGCTCGTCGTCGAACTCGGCGGCCTTCAGCTGGGCCCGAAGACCGGCGCGGGTGATCACTCGCTGGATGGTCAGGTCCCGCTGTTCGGGACGCGCGACGAAGGTGATGTCGCGCAGGCCCTGGTCCTGCGCGGCGGACTCGAAGACGAAGTGGCCGAAGCCGAGCAGCCGGCCCAACAGCGGTTGGGAGACCGAGATGTCCAGAATGCGGGTCATCGGCATGGTGGCCAGGTGCTGGTCCAGCACACCGTGCACCCGGAAGACCCGCATGTTGGTGATCACGAAGCGGTCCATGAACTGCATGTGGATCAACAACATGCAGTAGCCGAACAGGACCAGCCCCAGCACCAGGGCCACCCACCAGAAGGTGCCGAGCCAGGGCATGATCCAGAAGATCACGGCGCAGCCGATGATGCCCAGGGCAGGCAGCACCACCGTGACCCAGTGTTTCGCCACCTCGTCGATGATGAATTCGCCCTGGTCAACCAGCAGGTGGCGGTCGACCTCGGGCGCCAGGAAACGCGAGAAGAAGCTCACCGCGTCACCGCCAGCTGCGCACGCTCAGTTGCCGGCCAGGGCGCTGAACAGCCGTCCGATGGCCTCGACCACCGACTTCACACCGGCCGCGAACTCCTCCGGCTGGGTGGCGATGTAGTAGATGATGAAGGCGATGACGAGCGTCCACAGGATCTTCTTGGCCCACTCGGGCATGGCGTGTCTCCTAGTTGCTGGTGAACCCGCGGGTCCTTTGGGGAAGTTGTCGCGGCCCGGACGCGGGCACGGCCAGCATCCAGTCGAGTCAACTATGCCGCACCACGGCCCATCTGGCGCATCGACCACGCGGAAGTCTGCAGGATCACTTGATGCCGACGGCCGGCTGCCCGGAACCGGATTGGCCCCGCCCCGCCGTTCCCTGCCGCACCCGCTTGTGGAAGCATGGGAGCCATGGACAACAGCGATCTTTTCATCTGCATCGACCACGTCGGCCTGGCCGTCGCGGACATCGACGAGGCCATCAAGTTCCACACCGAGAAGTTCGGCTTCCGGGTGCTGCACCAGGAGGTCAACGAGGAGCAGGGCGTCGCCGAGGCGATGCTCGGCACCGGGACCCAGGAGCCCGAGAGCGCCCAGATCCAGCTGCTGGCGCCGCTGAACGACGACTCCACCATCGCCAAGTGGCTGACCCGCAATGGCGGCCCCGGCATGCAGCAGCTGTGCTACCGCGTCGCCGACATCGACGCCGTCTGCGCCACCCTGCGCGAGCGTGGCCTGCGCCTGCTCTACCCCGAGCCCAAGACCGGCACCGGCGGCGCCCGGATCAACTTCGTGCACCCGAAGGATGCCGGCGGCGTCCTGCTGGAGCTGACCCAGCCCCCGGCCAACGCCGAGCACTGAGCCCCAGCACCAATCCGACGGCGGCGTCGTTTCCACGGAAACGGCGCCGCTGCCGGCTTTGTGAGGGCATTCGATAACCTTGGCGGGTGGGGCGCCCGGCCCCGGGGAGAGGATCTGCCGTGAGCGAGTACAACCCGGAAGACGACGTCAACAGCGAGGAGACCGGTCTCAACCTGTTTGACGACTCGGCCTCGGTGGCTGGCTCCTTCCCCAAGGCGATGATGGGTTATGACCGCGCCTCGGTGGACAACTATGTCCGGGAGATCGAACTCCAGCTCTCCTCCCTGAAGCAGCTCACCCGGCACCTGCGGCGGGAACTGGCCTCCTCCCAGCGCGCCACCGGCACCGACTTCAGCAAGTTGGGCAGCCACGCCACCGGCATCCTGCGGGCCGCCGAGGCCCAGGGCAAGGACCTGGTGCACCGCTCGGAACTGGAGGCCGAGCGGATCAAGGAGGAGGGCCGGCGCGTGGCCGCGGACCTGCGTGCCAATGCCCAGGCCGAGGCCGACGACATCCGGGTGGCCGGGCTGGCCAATCTGCGCCAGTTGCGCGAGCAGCACGAGCGGGATGCCACTGAGACCATCGGCAAGGCCCGCACCGAGGCCGCCTCCCTGGTGTCCGCCGCGCAGCGCCAGGCCACCGCCATCCTGACCGAGGCCACGCAGAAGGGGGCGGGCACCACCCACGCCGCCGAGGTGGAGGCCACCCGGCTGTCCGCCGAGGCTCGTCGGGCGGCGGACCAGACCGCGGCCGAGGCCGGTTCCCGGGCCGAGCAGACCCTGGCCGAGGCCACCAGCACCGCGGCCGAGATCGTCGCCCAAGCCAAGGCCCAGGCGGCCCAGCTGGTGGCCGAGGCGGAGCGCCAGGCCGCCCAGACGCGCCAGCAGGCCAGTGACCAGGCCGAGCAGCTGGTGAGCGATGCCCAGGCCCGGCACACCGACGTCACCGAGCGCACCGCTGCCCTGCTGAGCGAGGCCACCCGGCACCACGAGGAGTCCTCGGCCCTGTTGGACGAGGAGACCGCCAAGGCCGTCGAGCTGCGCAACCAGGCCCTGGCCGAGGCGGAGCGCACCAAGACCGAGGCCGCCCGGGAGGCGGAGGGCACCATCGCGGCCGCCCATCGGCAGGCCGCCATGATGAAGGACCGGCTGGAGGAGCAGTACGCCTGGCGCAAGGAGCAGCTGGAGCGCGAGGTGGCGGCCCTGCTCACCCGCAAGGGATCGATCGTGGCCCAGCTGTCCAACCTGCGCCAGCTGGCCGGTGAGGCCCCGCTGGACTACCCCGACGATGATCCGCTGGGCACCTCGGACCCCCGAGATGACCAGAATGCGGCCTGGCGCAAGAACCTCAGCGCCCAGCCCCAGCCGGACCACGACGAGCCCACCACGGTGGAGCAGGTGGACCACACCCAGGTCTTCCATGAGGCGTCGACCACCAAGCTCTCGGACGCCACCGAGCGGACCGATGTGCTGGACCTGGGGACCCAGGACAGCTCCGATGACGAGCAGACCACGGTGCTGGACCGCCCCGACGCCCCTCGCTGACCGGCCGGGCGGAGCCTTTCAGGTCCGTTTCAGGTTGGTCAAGGGATGGGCCGGCACGTTCACACAGGGTTCAACTTTCCTTGCACACAAGGGATTTGGGTTGGCGAGGATGTCACCGCAAGGTCATGGTCAGGCCATCTGACGTCACTAGCTTCATGGCCAGGAAACCCAACCCCACAAGGAGATTCCGGACATGTTGCAGAACCCCTCCGTGCGCCGCGGGCTGGCCGCCAGCCTCGGCCTGGTGACCACCCTGAGCCTCTCCGGCCTGGCCATCACGCCCGCCGACGCCGCCCCCAAGGGCCCCCGCTCCGCCACCACCACCGACGCCTACCGCGGCCACGTCCAGGTTGTCCGCGGCAAGGCCGCCAACCCCAAGGTGCTGCGCGGCACCGTCTTCGACGACCGGGACAAGGACTCCGTCCAGGACCGCAATGAGAAGGGCATCGCCGGCGTGACCGTCTCCAACGGCCGCCAGGTGGTCACCACCGACGCCAAGGGCCGCTACCGCCTGCCCGCCTTCGAGAACATGACCGTCTTCGTCACCCAGCCGGCCGGCTGGCAGGTGCCCGTGGACGAGAACATGATTGCCCAGTTCCACTACACCCACCTGCCGCAGGGCTCCACCCACCTGAAGTACGGCGGTCTGCAGCCGACGGGTGACCTGCCCAAGGCGGTCAACTTCCCGCTGGCCGCCTCCAAGGCCACCAAGAAGACCAACCAGAGCTGCCCGATCGCCTCGGACACCCAGGTCTACGACGACACCCAGGTGGGCTACGCCCGCAACGGTGCGGTCAAGGACCTGACCGAGCGCGAGGACTACGCCGGCTGCGGCATCCTGATGCTGGGTGACAATGTGGGCGACGACCTGAGCCTCTACCCGAAGCTCAAGGACATCTACTCCCAGGTCAACGGCCCGATCCGCGCGGCCATGGGCAACCATGACATGGACTACGACGCCACCAGCGACGAGCACGCCAATGACACCTTCCGGGAGAACTTCGGCCCGTCCTACTTCTCCTACGACGTCGGCCAGGCCCACTTCGTGGTGCTGGACAGCATCGAGTACCCCAACAAGTCCGGCAGCAAGGCGAAGTACCTGGAGAAGATCAGCCAGGAGCAGCTGGACTGGCTGAAGGCGGACCTGGCCAATGTGCCGGCCAACAAGAAGATCGTCGTGGCCACCCACGCCCCGATCGTGGACCACCGCTTCGTTGTCGTGGACAATGCCGCGGAACTGTACAAGGTGTTGGCCGGGCGCGACGTGGTGACCGTCGGCGGCCACACCCACACCCTGGAGCACCTCAACGCCGGTGGCACCCGGCCCGAGTGGGCCAAGGATGGTGTCCCGGTGCTGCCGGTGACCCAGCTGATCGCCGGGGCCGTCTCCGGCGGCTGGTACGGCGGCGGGCTGGATGAGAACGGCCTGCCCTACGCCTTCGCCCCGGATGGCTCCCGCCCCGGTGTGATGACGCTGAACCTCAAGGGCAACAAGCTGATGGAGCGCTACACCGTGCGCGGCGAAAGCAACCAGGAGCAGCTGGCCCTGGGGCTCAACACCCCGCACTGGCGGGACTGGGCGGCCAAGGCGCAGGCGTGGCAGAAGGCCAAGAAGCAGGGCCAGATGCCGTATCTGGGCGAGGAGATGATGGTGACCCGGGCCGAGCTGGCCGGTGGTCAGAGCTATCTGACCAGCCACTTCTACGCCGGCTCCGAGAAGGCCCGGGTGGAGGTCTCGATCGACGGCGGCAAGGCCCGGATGGCCAAGCACACCCAGCCGAACAAGGGTGAGGCCCTCAACCAGGGCTGGGAGTTCTCCGACCCGTACGCGGCCACCCGAAGCCTCATGACCAGCGGCAATGTGCCCCAGTCCGGCTCCAACATCTGGCGCCTCCCGCTGGATGCCAAGCTGTCCAATGGCACCCACACCGCCAGGGTGACCGCCACGGACGAGTACGGCCGCAGCTTCACCAAGACCACCCGGATCGTGGTGGTCGACGAGCGGCCCGCCCCCAAGACCAAGGCGTGAGCCTGACCCACCCCCGATGGAAGCGGGGGGGGGAAAAAAGGGGGGGTGACCCACCACCCTCCCCAAAAAGCAAACAGAC